>NZ_JBDPLY010000008.1:0-251511 GCF_039871695.1 Actinomadura sp. B10D3 | reverse complement strand
TGATCGACTGGCTTAGACACCCAAGATCATCGGGGACCGCGTTCGTCGTTCACAACCCCGGGTGCCGCCTGCCGATGGCCTGCCGGTCTACCGGCTCATCTCAGCACCTGAGAACGCATCAGCCCTGCCGCCCGGCCAGCCGTGAGGTTCACCCGGGGCATGCGACAGCAGGCCGATGCAGCCGGGACGGCTCGCCCGCCTGTGGCTCGGCACCGGGACAGATCTCCGGACGCCAGAGTCTCCGCACGACCGAGTGTGCGGAGGTGCGGCCTCGCTTTTCCTCGGCGTCGTCGACCGCACGGGCGCGCAGGAAGTCGAGGGTCCCGGGGGCGTCCGGCCAGCCGTCGGCCACCGCCCGCACGGCCGCCCTCCTCACCGAGAGGTCCCGGTCCCCGGTGGCACGCGCGCGCACGAGGGCGAGATTCCGGGGGTCATCCGGCCAGCCGTGCGCCAACTCCCTGACCGCCATCAGCCGGATGTTCCCGTGCAGGTCGCGGACGGCACGATCACGCAGCCAGGCATGGACCCGCGGAGATTCCCGCCAGACATCGGCCACCGCCCGCGGTTCCCACCCCAGGGCCGCATTACGGAAATTGGCGAGGTAGTCGTGTAGGCCCGCCAGTGGCGGCGGCTCCGCCGGGACCCTGCACGCCAAGTCGACCATCTTGATCTGCGCCATCAGCCCCGTCCCCCTCGCCACGTTGGCCAGGATGGCGACGGTCGTCCAGAACTCCTCACGACGTCTGCCCATGGCGTCATCTTCGCAACCGGGAGGCGGTGTCGCGCGTCCCATTTGAGGGCTGCTTCGAGTGCAACTCTCTGAGGAGTGGGCCTTCTGGCACTCTGGCGGCAAACGGGGTGAAAGGGATCCGGGGGTGTGGATGGCCGGGGACACGCTGACGCGGGAGCGGATCGGGCATCTGTACGACTACCTGAGCGCGCTCGCCCAGGAGGTCTACGCCAAGCCCGTCCGGCATGTCGGGGACCACGACGTGGCGGTGTCGCCGGGCGACCTGCCGTCCCATCCGGCCGTGCGGGCCGGGGCGGCGGCCGGGGAGGCGTGGCTGCGCGTCGGCAAGGTGGCGAGGCCGCTGCCGCCCGGTCTGCCCGCCGAGCTTCGCGGGCCGCTCCACGATGTGGTTCGGGACGATCCGTACGTGGCCCCGGAGATCCCCGACGACCTGGCCGAGAACGGTCCCGCGACGGCAAGGGCGGCGTTCGAGCGGTGGCGCGAGCAGGTGTGGGCGCCCTGGGCCGAGGCCGCGCGGGAGGCGGTGGCCGCGCGGCGCCTGTACGAGACGCTGTTCCGGCTCCGGCAGCGGATGCGCACCGATGAGGCCACGCACGAGCTGGTGTGGGGCCACGGCGTCCTCGGGTGGAAGCACGGCGGGCATCGCGTCTGCCATCCGCTGCTGATCACGCGGGCGCGGATCGTGTTCGACGAGCGGTCCGGTGAGATCTCGATCGTCCCGGACGGGATACCGGTGCTGGAGCTGGACTGCCTGCAGGGACTCGGCGTCCCCGGAATCGACCAGTTGAACGCGGTCGTCGAGGAGGTGCGCGATACGGTGGTCGATCCCTGGGGGCCGGATGGGACGCGGGCCCTGTACCGGCGGATCCTCGCGCCGCTCGGTCTCGACGACCGGCTCGAAGACGGCCCGGATCTCCCGGAGGCAGGTCCATCACCGGTCATGGCCGCGACGTGGCGGCTGTTCGTCCGCAGGCGCCGCGTCATGTTCCTGCGCTTCTTCGAGCGGCTCAAGGCCGCCGTCGCGGACGGGGAGCGGCTGCCCGCTCCGATGGTGGCGCTCGCCGCCGGGGAGGACGCGGCGCGGGACGTCCTGGCGGCCGGCGACGCCGACTGGGCGCCGGTCGCCGAGCAGCTGCTGCTCCCCCTCGCGGCCAACGACGAGCAGGAGCAGATCGCGCGCAAGCTGGCCCGGCACAGCGGTGTCACCGTGCAGGGCCCGCCCGGCACCGGCAAGAGCCACACGATCGCCAACCTCGTGTCCCATCTGGTCGCGCACGGCAAGCGGGTCCTGGTCACCGCGCACAAGGACCAGGCGCTCGCCGTCCTGCGCGAGAAGATCCCGGCCGAGCTGCGGGACCTGTCACTGGCGGTGCTGGGGGCGTCGTCCGCGGACCTCACGGAGCTGCAGCGGTCCGTCCAGGCGATCACGGCCGCGGCCGACGGTGTCGACGAGGAACGCGAGGAGAGGGCGACGGCCGCGCTCCGCGAGCGGCTCGACCGTGTGCAGGGGGACGTGGCGTTGCTGCGCAAGCGGCTCCGCGACTCGCTGGAGCGCGAGCAGCAGAGCCTGGAGGTCGGCGGGTTCCGGCGCACGGCGGCGGAGGTCGCGGAGTGGCTCGCCGAGAACGAGGAGGCGCTGGCCCGCGTCCCCGACCCGCTGACCACCGCGTCCGCCTGCCCGCTGGACGCGTCCGAACTGGCCGAGTTCTACGCGCTCGCCGGCGCCATCGAACGGCGCGACGCGGCCGCGGCGACCATGGATCTGCCGGTCGCCGGGCGGCTTCCCGCCGGCGCCGAGCTCACCGCCCGCTGGGACGAGTTGCGCAGGCTCGGTGAGGTCCTGGCGGGTCTCCGGGAGTACGTCGCCGACCTCACGCGCGTCGACGGCGTCCCGCAGGAGGAACTCGCCGCGATCGCCGAGCACACCGGGCAGGCGGCGCGCGCGCTCGAAGGGCTCCAGGAGCCGTGGCTGGCGCGGCTGCGCGAGCAGGTCGCCCAGAACCCGCGGTGGCACGCGCTGTGGGACGGGCACGCGCGGCGGCTCACCGAGGACACCGCGGAGTGCGGGCGGCTCCGCTCGATCATCGCGGGGTCGGCGGTCGAGCTTCCGGCGGACGCCACCCGGCGCGAGACCCTCGCCTTCCTGGAGCAGGCGCGGGCGCGCTTCGCCCAGGGCAAGGGGGTGTCCCCGCTGGTGCAGCGCGGGCTCGCCCAGTTCCTCAGGGGCACCAGCCTGGACGGCGAGGCGCCGCGGACCGCCGCCGACATCGACAAGATCAGCGCCTATGTGGAGCTGGGCCGACGGCGGGAGACGGCCGTCCGCCTGTGGCGGGACGAGCTGGTCGCGGCGCTCGGCGCCCCCGTCCCGCCGGGTGAGAGCGGTGCGGTGGAGATCTGGATCGACGCCGAGGTGCAGAAGATCCACACCGCGCTGGCCTGGGAGACGGCCCACTGGCCGGGGCTGCGGGCGCGGCTGGCCCGGGTGCTGGCCGCCGAGGCCGTCCCGGCGCGGCCCGACCCGGACGATCTGGACCGGCTCGCCGCCGTCCTCGGCGGGCTGCGGGCGCGGACCCGGGAACGGCAGGTGCGCGCGGACCTCGACGCCCTGGCCGGCCACCTGGCCGAGGCCCGGCGGCGGGACGGCGCGGCCCCGCTGTGGGCCGACCTCGCGACCGCGCTGGAGCGGGGCGACGCCGCGGCCTGGGACTCCGCGCTCGCGGACGCGTCCCGGCTGGCCGCCCTCCGGCCGCAGGTGGCACGGCTCGACGACCTGCGCGGAAGGCTCGCCGCGACCACGCCGCGGTGGGCGCGGCGGATCCTGGAGACCGGCGGGGACGCGGACGCCTGCGGCGACCCGGCGCGGCTTGAGGGGCTGTGGCGGTGGCGGCAGGCGGAGACGTGGCTCCGCGCGATCATCGACGCCGACAACCTCGGGCAGGTGCAGCGGCGGCTCGACGAGGCCCAGGAGGAGCAGCGCCGCCTCACGCTGGAGCTGACGCGCCGGTCCGCGTGGCTCGCCATGAAGCGGGGCCTCGGGCACACCCAGCGGCAGGCCCTGGTGGGCTGGCTGCAGACCCTCCGGAAGATCGGCAAGGGCACCGGCGTCAACGCCAATAAATGGCGGGCCGAGGCGCAGCGGCTCATGCCGGAGGCGATGGGCGCCGTCCCGGTGTGGATCATGCCGTACTACCGGGTCGCCGAGTCCTTCGATCCCGCCGTCGCCGACCCGTTCGACGTCGTCATCATCGACGAGAGCAGCCAGTGCGACGTGTTCGCCCTCGGGCTCCTCGGCCTCGGGCACAAGGTCGTCGTGGTGGGCGACGACAAGCAGATCAGCCCGTCCGCCGTGGGCGTCCGCCGCGACCGCGTGGACGAGCTGATCCGCACCCACCTGCCGACGTTCCCGAACTCGCTGCTCCTGGACATGGAGTCGAGCCTGTACGACGCGTCCGCGCGGCTGTTCCCGGGCGTGGTGCGGCTGCGGGAGCACTTCCGGTGCCTGCCCCGCATCATCGAGTTCTCGTCCCAGCGCTACTACGGCGGTGAGATCCAGCCGCTGCGGGAGGAGTCGGCGGACCGGCTGCCCGGTCCCGCCGTCCGCGCCGTTTACGTCCCGGACGGTGTGCGGCGGGACCTGCCGATCGGCAACGTGAACGAGGCGGAGGCGGACGCGGTCGTCGACCAGGTCGTCCAGTGCTGCTCCGACCCCGCCTACGACGGCCGGACGATGGGCGTCATCTCCCTGCTCGGGACGAGCCGCCAGGCGCAGCTGATCGACGAGCGCCTGCTGAGCAAGCTCGGCCCGGAGGAGTACGAGCGGCGGCTGCTGCGCTGCGGCGACTCCTACGGCTTCCAGGGCGACGAGCGCGATGTGATCTTCATCAGCGTGGTGTCGGACGGGGAGGGCGCGCCGTTCACGTCCCGGCGCTTCGAGCAGCGGATCAACGTCGCCGCCAGCCGGGCCCGCGACCAGATGTGGGTGTTCCACAGCGTCCTGCCGCACCGGCTGCACCCGGAGGACCAGCGGGCGGCGCTGATCCGCTACGCCGCCGACGGGCAGCGGTCCGCCGACCTCGCCCGCGACCTGGAGGCCCGCTGCGACTCCGACTTCGAGCGGCGTCTACTGCGGATGCTCCTGGCCCGCGGCTATCTGGTCACGCCTCAGCATCCGGTGGGCAACCTGCGGATCGACCTCGTCGTGCGGGGCGGCGGCCACAAGCTCGCGATCGAATGCGACGGCGACAAATTCCACGGGCCCGACCAGTGGGAGGACGACCTGCGCCGCCAGACCGTCCTGGAACGGCTCGGGTGGCGGTTCTGGCGCGTCCGCGCCAGCGCCTTCCACCGGGATCCCGAAGCCGCCACGTCCTCGCTCTGGCCGCTGCTCGAATCGCTCGGCATCACACCCGAACCGGGCCCGGCAGAGCCCGCGGATACTCCCTCGTACGGACCCCACCTGGATCATCTGGGCCCGGACGACGAGATCACGGGCCTGACGTACGTCCCCGGCGCGTGAAAAGGAGTCCGGCTTCGGCGCCCGCGTCCGGTACCGTCCCGGCGGGGTGAAGGAGGGGTTGTGGAGATCGTTGTCGATGACCTGAGCGGGCCGGAGATCGCGGCGTTTCTCCAGGAGCATGTGGAGGAGATGCGGGCGATCACGCCTCTGGAGAGCAAGCACGCGCTCGACCTCGACGGGCTGCGGAAGCCCGAGGTGACGTTCTGGTCGGTGCTGGACGGCGGCGCCGTGGTCGGCTGCGGCGCGCTCAAGAGGCTGGACGTGGAGCACGCCGAGCTGAAGTCGATGCGCACCACGTCGGTGCGGAAGCGGAGCGGGATCGGGTCGCTGCTGCTGGAGCACATCCTCGGCGAGGCGCGGCGCATGGGGTTCACGCGGGTGAGCCTGGAGACCGGATCGGCGGAGTTCTTCCTTCCGGCGCGGCGGCTCTACGAGAAGTTCGGGTTCGGGTACTGCGAGCCTTTCGCGGGTTACCGGCCCGATCGGCACAGCGTGTTCATGACGAGGCCTCTCTGACGCGGGGTCAGGTGCGGGCGGCGATGTGGCCGACGATGTGGGCGGCGTCCGCGCCCACGCCGGCGAAGACCGACGACGGTTCGGAGTGCAGCCAGCGCAGCCCGACGGCGTACAGGCCGGGGTGCTCGGTGACGCCTCTGACGTGGCGCGGATAGCCCCACTCGTCGAAGACGGGGACGTCCACCCAGGAGAAGTCGAGGGCGAACCCGGTGGCCCAGACGACCGTGCGGATGCCGGCGGCGTCGAGGTCGAGGCCGGTGGCGGTGTCCGGCGCGAAGGTGCCGGCGGGCGGGCGGTCGTCGGGCGGCGCGTCGATGCCGGCGGCGGCGATGTAGGCGTCGAAGAGGGGACGGAACTCCTCGTCGAAGTGCGTCTCGGCGAACGCCAGGCGCTTGTCGAGGTCATCGGTGAAGCGGACGGCGGCACCGTCCGCCGACTCCAGGCGCCCGTACAGGCGCATGCCGCGTCGGGCGAAGTCGCGAAGGCTGATGTCGTGCCCGCCGTCCTTGCCCGACACGTGCGGGTCGCAGCCGAAGCGGGCCGCCGGGGACGGCAGATCGGCCACCGTCGGGAACGGCACACCGACCTCGGCGCCGTGCAGGAACGCCTGCAACAACCACCAGATCGAGTCACGGCCCCGGTAGCGGCGCGGGACGGCGAAGCAGCCGGAGACCGACAGGTGGACCTCCCGCCCGGCGTCGTGGAGCTCCTCCGCGATCTGCGTCCCGGACTGCCCGGTGCCGACGACGAGCACGGCTCCGTCCGGCAGGAGGTCGGGGTTCCGGTAGCCGGCGGTGTGGAGCTGCCGGACGTGCGCCGGGAGCCGGCGGGAGGCGTCCGGGACCTTCGGGCGCTGGTACGGGCCGGTCGCCAGGACGACGTTGCGCGCGGAGATCGGGCCCGCGGGCGTGTGCGCGACGAAGCCGCCGTCCGGCGCGGACAGGCGGGTGATCTCCACGCCCAGCCGGACCGGCGCGTCGATCACGGACGCGTACCTGGCCAGGTGGTCGACGACGTCGCCGCGGGACATGAAGCCGTCCGGGTCGGGGCCGTCGTAAGGCATGCCGGGCAGCAGGAGGGTGAAGTTCGGGGCGACGAGGTGGAGGCCGTCCCAGCGGTCGTTCCAGCCGCCGCCGAGCCGGTCGCGCCGGTCGACCACGAGATGGCGGACGCCGGCGCGGGTCAGGTAGTGGCTGGTGGCCAGGCCCGCCTGCCCGGCCCCGATGACCAGTGTGCCGATCTTCTCCATGGTGCCTCCCCGTGGACGTGCCTTCACGCAGGACGTTAGGCACCGGCGGCCGTCCGCCGCGTCGGGAGGATTCGGCAACTCAACCGGGATCGGGATGGGCAGATCTGTGTAGGTCGTGCTCGTAGGCGTAGGCCGTGGCGGCGGCACGGGAGGGCAGGCCGAGCTTGCCGAGGATGTTGCTGACGTGCCGGGCCACGGTCTTCTCGCTGAGGATCAGCTCGGCGGCGATCGCCCGGTTCGTCCGGCCGGTCGCCACGAGCGCCAGCACCTCGGTCTCGCGGGCCGTCAGCACGCCCGCGGCGGGGGCGCCCGACAGCGCGTCGACCGCGGCGGTGTCCGGTGCGGCGCCGAGCTCCTGGAAGACCCACCGCGCCGCGTCCAGCTCCATCGCGGCGCCGTCCTCGTCGCCGAGCCGCCGGCACGCCAGCCCGATCAGGACCCGGACCCGCGCCGACTCGTACGGGACGTCCAGCTCCCGCCAGCCCGCCCACGCCCGGCGCGCCTCGGCGAGCGCGGCCCCGGCGTCGCCCTCCGCGAGCAGGACGGCGGCC
This sequence comes from Actinomadura sp. B10D3, assembly GCF_039871695.1. Lineage (NCBI taxonomy): Bacteria > Bacillati > Actinomycetota > Actinomycetes > Streptosporangiales > Thermomonosporaceae > Actinomadura > Actinomadura sp. B10D3. The sequence goes on along the minus strand of NZ_JBDPLY010000008.1, from coordinate 243,928 downwards.
CGCGCCTGGCCGGCCGCCGCGCGCAGGAGCGGCGCGCCGAGATCGGCGGCGAGGCCCGACAGCTCGTCGGCGGCGGCGCGGGCGGCCGGGACGTCGCCGGCGGCGAGCATGATCTCCACGCAGGCGGCCAGGGTCCCGGCCCGCGAGCCGGGGTCGGAGTCCTCGCCGGCGACGCGGCGGATGGCCGCGGACGCCGCGCCGGTCCGGCCCTGCGCGAGCCGGAGCAGCGCGAGCCCCGGCTGCGGTTCGCGGCCCAGGCGGCTCGCCGTCCGGTACAGCTCCTCGGCCTCGCCGAACCGGCCGCGGAGCCGGAGCAGCTCGGCGTGCCGGTAGTGGGCCGCCCCCGCCGCCGGGTCGCCCGGACGGCCCTCGAAGACCGTGCGGGCGCGCCGCAGCTCCTCGGCCGCGTCCGGCCACGCGCCGTGCAGCTGCATGATCTCGGCCCGGTGCACCAGGCACTGGCCGCGGAACGGCTCCAGGCCGGGCTGGGCCTCGCACCAGCGGGTGAGCGCCCGCGTCCACTCGGTGGCGCGGCGCACGTCCAGCGTCTCCCCGCACGCCTCGATCAGGCTGCAGTAGACGTTCCCGGCGACGATCGGCGACACCTCCCCCGCCGTGACGGCGACCATCACCTCGTCGAGCAGCGCCACCCCGGCGGCGGTCCCGCCGAGCCGGATGAGGGCCCGCCCCTCGACCTGCCGCGCGAGGACGACGAGGTCGGGATCGGCGAACCGCTCGCCGATCGCGGCCGCCCGCGCGGCGAGCGCCCGGCCTTCCTCGGTGTCACCGCCGACGACCCGCTGCTGCCCGGCGGCGACCAGCAGGTAGCCGTGCTCGGCGCAGTCGCGATCGGCGCCGTCCAGCAGCCGCCCGGCGCGCGAGAGCCAGCCGCCGCCGAGCGCGGCGTCTCCCCCGTTCAGCAGCTGGAACGCCAGCCAGAACGCGCACCGGGCCGCCCGCGCGGCGTCACCCCGCCCGGCGAGCAGGCGGTGCGCGCGTTCCCAGAGCGCGGCGCTGTCGGTCTCCCGGCCGGTCAGGTAGGCGGCCGTGGCGAAGCGTTCGAGATCGGCCGGTTCGAGCGGCGCCTCCCGGTCCGCGTCGGCCAGGTGCGCGCACGCCTCCGCCCACCGGCCCGCGGCGAACGATCGCCGTCCCCGCTCCAGGACGTCTACCGTGGTCACACCTCCACCCCACCACACGATCCCTCCGCCGCCCACCGCCCGCCGGCCGGGCCGGACGCCCCCGGAGCCCGCATGATCGAGGTACGGACCGCCGTCGTCGCCGCCGGTGCCGCCGCCGCGCTCGGCCTCGCCCAGGTCGCGGTCGCCGAGCTGACCGGCATCACGACGCTCGGCGGCGACTTCGCCGCCGGGGCCGACCGCGTCCAGGGCGTGCAGGTCACGCTGATCGCCTGGTACTGCGCCGTGGCGGTGCCGCTGGCGGTGGCCGTCGCCGTCGCGCGGCCCGGGGTGGACGCTCGGGCACGGAAGGTGTCGGTCCTTCCCGCCGCCGCGGGGACGCTCGCGGTCTGGCCGCTCCTGGCCGCCTCCAGCGGCGATGCGCTCCGGGACGACGTCACGTCCGCGATGGTGACGGGCATCCTGCTCGGGGCCGCGGGCGCGCTGGCCGTCGCCATGATCCCCGCCGTCGGCACGGGTTTCGCCGCCTACACCGCGTTGCAGTGGGTGGCGGCCCTCGCCTGCACGGCACTCGTGCCCCGCACCGTGGTGTACGCGGGGATGGTGCAGCCGCTGGGGCTGGAGTTCCTGGTCGCGCTGCGGACCGAGCCGTACGACCTCGGCTACCACCTGCCGACCATGCTCCCGGTGGCGGCGGCGGTGCTCGTCCTGGCGGGCGCCCTCAGCGGCCTCACCGCCCGCCGCACCCGCGAGTGGCGGACGTCCGTGGCCGCGGGCATGGCGGGCCCGGTGCTCACCGCCCTCCTCTACCGCTTCATGCCCGACCAGGCGTTCCTGTGGAACGAGACCGCGGGGTCGACCGTGATCGTGCTGGCGTTCCTCTCCCTGCCCGTGGCCGCGGTGACCGCCGCGGCCTTCACCCTCCGCCGCACCAGTCCGCAGGAGTGAACCCGCCGGCCGCCCGGCACGCGGGCGGGCGGCGCCCGGTCAGTGGGTCGTCGTGCGGGGGCGGGGGCTGAGGGCCGAGGCGACGGCGCCGGCGACGCCCTTCGCGGACGCGGCCAGGAAGGTCGTCCAGTCGAAGTAGTCGCGCCACAGCGTGATCTTGCCGTCGTGGACCTCGAAGGTGCCGCAGACCCAGAACTCGGCGCGCCAGGCGCCCCGCTCCAGGACGTCGGTCCGCTCGGTGAGGACGACCGGGCCTGACGCGGCGATGTTGTGGACGCGGGCCTCGAAGCCGGTGCCGTAGCGGGTCATGGCGCGCAGGGTCTTTCCGACGGCGGCGCGGCCGCGGGCGGGCGGAAGCGGGACGTTCTGGTAGATCATTCCGGGAGCGGCGTGGGTGAGGGCCCGGTCGACGTCGAGGTCTTCGAGGGCGGAGAGGAAGTCGGTCACGATCTGGATCTCGGTCACGGTGGTCCTCCAGAAGCCGGGAGGACCACCGTAGTGCGCGACAATCGGGGCATGCGCTTCGGCATCCTGGGACCCGTCGAGGTCGTGAACGACGGGGCGGCCGTCCCGGTGGGCGGGCCCACGGTGCGGGCGCTGCTGGCCATGCTGCTCCTGGACGCCGGGCGCGTCGTGCCGGTGGAACGGCTCATCGACGGGCTGTACGGGGAGGAGCCGCCGAGCGGGGCGGCCAACGCGCTCCAGTCGCAGGTGTCCCGGCTGCGGCGAGGGCTCGGGGACGCGGGCCGCGTCGAGGGGCTGCCCGCGGGATACCGCATCGCCGCCGCGCGGGAGGACGTCGACGTCCACCGCTTCCAGTGGCTCGTCCAGGACGCGGGCCAGGCCCTGGCGGACGGTCGGCACGCGACGGCGGCGGCCCTGCTCGACGAGGCGCTCGGCCTGTGGCGCGGCCCGGCGCTGGCGGACGTGAGCGCGCCCTTCGCCGGGTCCCAGGCCGCTCGGCTGGAGGAGGCGCGGGCCTCGGCCGTCGAGCAGTACGCCGAGGCGAAGCTGCGGACGGGCGAGCCCGGGGCGGTGGTCGCGGCCCTGCGGGACCTGGTGGACGCGCAGCCGCTGCGGGAGCGCGCGCGGGCCCTGCTGATGCGGGCGCTGCACGGCGGCGGGCGGCAGGCCGAGGCGCTCGCGGTGTTCGAGGAGGGCCGGCGCGTCCTCGCCGACGAACTGGGCGCCGACCCGTCGAGGCAGCTGGCGGACGTCCACCTGGCGATCCTGCGCGGCGAGCCGCCGGACGAGCCGCCGGACGGGCCGCCGGACGGGGCACCGGCCGTCCGGCCGAACCTGCCGGCTCAGCTGACCAGCTTCGTCGGGCGCGAGGAGGAACTGCGGCGCGTCGGCAAGATGCTGGCGAGCGGGCGGCTCGTCACGCTGCTCGGGCCCGGCGGCGCGGGGAAGACGCGGCTGGCGGTCGAGGCGGCGGGACGGGAGGACGGCGAGGTCCGCTTCGTCGACCTGGCGCCGGTCGTCGCGTCCGAGGTGCCGAAGGCGCTGCTCGGCGCGCTCGGGCTGCGCGAGGGCGGGATGCGCCCGGCGCCCGGCGAACGGCCGCCCGGCGTGGTGGAACGGCTGGTCACGGCGCTGGACGGGCGGCGGACGCTGCTCATCCTGGACAACTGCGAGCACGTCGTGGAGGCCGTCGCCGGCCTCGTCCACCGGCTGCTGAGCGCCTGCCCGCTCCTTCGGGTGCTGGCCACCAGCCGGGAGGCTCTCGCCATCACCGGCGAGGCGGTCTGGCCCCTGCCGCCGCTGGAACCGCCCCCGGTGGGCGCACCGGCCGCGGAGCTGCCGGCGTATCCGGCGGTGCGGCTGTTCCTCGACCGGGCGGAGGCGGTGCGTCCCGGCTTCGCGGTGGACGAGGACAACGCCGCCGCCGTGGTGCGGATCTGCCGGGCGCTGGACGGGCTCCCGCTGGCGATCGAGCTGGCGGCGGCGCGGCTGCGGTCGCTGCCGGTCACCGAGGTCGCGACCCGGCTGGACGACCGGTTCCGGCTCCTGTCGCGCGGGAACCGCGCCGCGGTGCCGCGCCACCAGACGCTCCGGGGGGTCGTCGAGTGGAGCTGGGACCTCCTGGACGAGGCGGAACGGACCCTCGCGCGGCGGCTCACGGTGTTCTCCGGCGGCCTCACGCTGGACGCGGCCGCGGGCGTCTGCGACCTGGACGACGCCGACGAGCTGCTCGTCGAGCTGGCCGACAAGTCCCTGCTGCAGAGCGACGGCTCCCGGTACCGGATGCTCGACACCGTCCGCGCGTTCTGCGCCGAGCGCCTCGCCGAGGCCGGCGAGACGGGGCGCTTCGAGCGGGCGCACGCGGAGTACTTCGCCGGTGTCGCCGCACGCGCGGACCCCCATCTGCGCGGCCCCCAACAGCTCGAACGGCTGGAGTCGCTCGCCGCCGACCACGGGAACCTGCACGCGGCGCTGCGGCGGTCCGTCCGGCGCGACCCGGCGCTCGCGCTCCGGCTGATCGCCTCGCTGTCCTGGTACTGGTGGCTGCGGGGCCGCGTCGAGGGCGCGCCGCTGGCGGCCGACCTGCTGGAGGCCATCGGCGACGCCCCGCCGGACGGGCTCGACGAGGAGTACGTCCTGTGCGTGACGAACGCCGTCGCGGGCGGCGTCACGGGCGAGCGCGCGGTGGAGTGGCTCGACCGGGCCGCGGCGCTGCTGCGCCGCATCGACCGCCAGGTGCGGTATCCGGTGGTGATCGTCCTGTGGGCGCTGACCGCCGGGCCCGACCGCACCGACATCGACGTCTTCGCCAGGCAGGTCGGGGACGACCCGTGGTCGCAGGCCCTGCTCCGGATGAGCGACGGGTTCCTCGCCCAGTTCGCCGGCGACGGCGCCGGGGTGGAGCGGGCGTGCGGCGAGGCGCTGCGCGGCTTCCGGGCCTGCGGCGACCGGTGGGGCATGGCGAACTCGCTCGACCCGCTCGCGCAGGTCGCCGCCTGGCGAGGCGACCTGGACCGGGCGCTCGCGCTCCTGGACGAGGCACTGGAGCTGGCCGGACGGCTCGGCGCCCTGGAGGACACCGCCGACCTGCTCTACCAGCGCGGCCTCGTCCGCATGCTCGCCGGCGACCTGGACGCGGCGCGCGCCGAGTACGAGCGGGGCATCGAGCTGGCCCGCCGGGCGGGCACCCCCGACAAGATCGCCGCGGGCTGCCACGGGCTCGGCGAGACCGCGCGCCTCGGCGGCGACACCGCGCGGGCCCGCCGGCTGTACGAGGCGGCGCTGACAGGCTACTCGTCCGAGCGGTTCATCGCCGGCGCCGTGCGGGGCGCGGCGCTGGTCGGGCTCGGGTGGCTCGCGGCCGGGGACGGCGACACCGGGCGGGCGCGGGAGCTGTTCACCGAGGCGCTGGACATGGCCCTGGACCATCCGGTCTTCGCCTACCGCGGCGCCGCCGCCGTCGGGCTCGCCGACGTCGCCGTCGCGGACGGGGACGGCGGGCGCGCCGCCCGGCTGCTCGGCGCGGCGCGGGTGCTGCGGGGCGTCGCGCTCGCCGGCGATCCCGACGTCGAGCGGGTCTCGGCCGCGGCGCGCGCACTGCTCGGCGGCCGCGCCTACGACACGGCCCACGCCGAGGGGGCCGCGCTCACCCGCGACCAGGCCCTGGCGCTGCTCGCCCACCGCTGACCGGCGCCGCCGGGTCCGGTCAGCGGACGGTGCGCGGACGGTCAGCGCCGCCCCCGACCGTGGCGGGCATGGAAACCTCGGCCCGCAAATGGGGCACCTTCGCGATCTGCCTGCTCGTCGCGATCGTGCCGAACATCGACCTGACCGCGCTGAACCAGGCCGTCCCGCATCTGAGCGCGGACCTGCACCCCTCGTCCACGCAGATCCTGTGGATCGCCGACGCCTACGGCTTCGCCCTCGCCGGCCTGCTGATCACCATGGGCGGCATCGGCGACCGGATCGGCCACAAGCGGCTGCTGCTGATCGGGACGGCGGTGTTCGCCACCGCGTCCGCGCTGACCGCCTACGCGCCGAGCGCCGGGCTGCTGATCGCGGCCCGCGCGGTGCTCGGCGTCGCCGGGGCCACGCTGATGCCGTCCTGCCTGTCGCTGATCCGGCGGGCGTTCACCGAGCCGAAGGAGCGGACGATGGCGATCGGCGCGTTCGCCGGCGTCGCCGGGCTCGCGGTCGGGCTCGGGCCGGTCGCCGGCGGCGCGCTGCTGGACCACTTCTGGTGGGGCTCCGTCTTCATGATCAACGTCCCGATCATGGCCGTGGCGTTCCTCGCCGGCGCGGCCGTGCTGCCGGAGTCGCGCAACCCCGTGCCCGGACGGCTCGACCTGCTCAGCGTGCCGCTGTCGGTGGCCGGCGTCCTCGGTCTCGTCTACGCGATCAAGGAGGCGGCGGCGCACGGCCCGGACGAGGCCCGGATCTACGTGTCGGCGGTGATCGGCGTGCTGGCGCTGGCCGCGTTCCTGGTCCGGCAGACCCGGCTGGCCGAGCCGCTGATCGACGTCCGGCTGTTCCGCCTCACCGCGTTCAGCGGATCGGTCGGCACCAACATGTTCGCGATGTTCGCCCTGGCCGCCCAGTCGCTGATCTTCTCGCTGTTCTTCCAGCTCGCCCTCGGCTGGTCGCCGCTGAAGGCGGGCCTCGCCGGGCTGCCGGGCGCCGCGGGCGCCATGGTCGGCGGCGCCGCGCTCGCGCCGCCGCTGATCGGCGTGCTCGGCCGCGCCCGCGTGGTCGCGCTCGGCATGCTGCTCTCCGCCTGCGGCTTCTCCCTGTACCTGGTGATCGGCCTGCACACGTCCTACTGGGCGATGCTCCCGATGATGCTGCTGTCCGGCCTCGGGATGGGCATGGCGATGACGGTCACCTCCGACACCGTCCTCGCGACCGTGCCGAAGGACCGCTCCGGCGCCGCGTCGGCGATCTCCGAGACCGCCACCGAGCTCGGCGGCGCCCTCGGCATGGCGATCCTCGGCAGCGTGCTGAACGCCGTCTACCGGGGCGCCCTGGACCTGCCCGCCGGCGTTCCCGCGCCCGCCGCGTCCGCCGCCCGCGACTCCCTCGGCGCCGCCCTCCAGACCACGGCGGACCTGCCGGGCGTCCTCGCCGCCCAGCTCGCCACGGCCGCGCGGGAGGCGTTCGTGGACGGCATGCACGCCGCCCTCACCTGCAGCGCCGGCTTCGCCGCCCTCGTCGCGGGCTTCGCCCTCGTCACCCTCCGCAGCGTCCCCAAGGTCATCCCCGACACCGAAGAAGACCCCGACCTCGTCACCGTTCCCTGACCTGGGCGAGACCGGGATGTCCTCCTTCGAGTTGGAAAAAAGTGATATCACTTTGCTATTCTGGTGATAACTGCACGAAGGAGGGCGAGATGGTGGACGCGGCGGCGCAGGTGGAGATGCCGAAGCCGAAGATCGAAGAGCGGGCGGCGGCGGATCGCAGCGGATGGGGGATGCTCGGGGTCGCGCTGCTGCTGATGCTGCTCGGCGCCGTGGCGGTGCTCGCCGGGGTGGCGGCCGGCGGGGGCGTCGCCATCGGGACGGGGATCACCGCGGGGTCGCTGCTGGCACTGGCCGGGCTGGTGGTCGCGGTCGGGCTGACGCCGGTGGCGCCCGGCGAGGCGCGGGTGCTGCAACTGCTCGGGCGGTACAGCGGGACGGTCCGCACCGACGGGCTCCGGTGGGTGAACCCGCTGACCGAGCGGAGTCGGGTCTCCACGCGGATCCGCAACCACGAGACGGGGCTCGCGAAGGTCAACGACCTTGACGGGAACCCGATCGAGATCTCCGCCGTGGTGGTGTGGCAGGTCGCCGACACCGCGCGGGCCATGTTCGAGGTCGACGACTTCGTGGAGTTCGTGGCGTTCCAGACCGAGGCGGCCGTCCGGCACATCGCGGGCAGCTTCCCCTACGACGCGCACGACCGGACGTCGCTGCGCGACAACGCCGACGAGATCACCGCGCAGCTGTCGGAGGAGCTGGCGCAGCGGGTGGCGTCGGCGGGCGTCGAGATCATCGAGTCGCGGATCACGCGGCTGGCGTACGCGCCGGAGATCGCGCAGGCGATGCTGCGCCGGCAGCAGGCGGGCGCGGTCGTCGCGGCGCGGCAGCGGATCGTGGAGGGCGCGGTCGGCATGGTCCAGCTCGCGCTGGACCGGCTGGACGAGGAGAATGTGGTCGAGCTGGACGAGGAGCGCAAAGCGACCATGGTGAGCAACCTGCTGGTCGTGCTGTGCGCCGACCGGGACGCCCAGCCGGTGGTGAACACCGGCACGCTCTACCAGTGACCCCCGGCGACCAGTGACGGAACGCAAGAAGATCCTGCTGAGGCTCGACCCGGCCGTCCACGACGCGCTGGCGCGGTGGGCCGGGGACGAACTGCGCAGCACCAACGCGCAGATCGAGTTCCTGCTGAGGAAGGCGCTGGCCGACGCGGGCCGGATGCCCGGGACCGCCGGGCGGATGCGCGGGCGGGGCCGCCCGCGCAAGGTCACCGACGACGAGGACGACCCGCCGGGCGGCGGGAGCGAGGACCGACCATGACCGACGTTCCGGAGACCCTGCCGGCGCGGATGTTCCTGCTGGCCTACGACCTGCGGAAGCAGAAGATGACCAGCGGCGGAACGCGGCTCGGCTACGTGCTGCGCGCCGCCGCCCTGACCGAGCTGTTCCTGGACGGGCGGCTCGTCGAGGAGCGCGGCAGGCCGGTCCCGGGGACGCCGGGCGACGACCCGTACGGCGTGCTGGCGCAGATCGCGGAGTCGCGGCCCCGCCGCTGGCGGCACTGGGTGTGCAAGGACGCCCGGGGCATCGTCGCGACCGTCCGGGAGGAGCTGGTGCGGGACCGCTGGATTCGAGTGCGCAGGCGCCGGATGCTCGGGCTGTTCCCGTACCACGAGGTCACCGTGAAGGACCCGCGGGTGGTGAAGGAGCTGTGGGGCGGGGCGTCGTCGGCGCTGCGAGGGCGCCCGGTGGCCCATGTGAACAGCTACGACGCGGCGGCGGTGGCGCTGGCGGCGGCGGGCGAGCTGAAGTCCGTCCTGCCGGACTCCGACCGGCGGCGGTACCGGCGGCGGATCGAGGAACTGACGGCGCGGACCGGACCGGCGCCGGCCGCGGTCCGCAGGCTGATCCACGAGGAGGAGACGGCCGCCGCCGGCTGAGCCGCGGACCCCTACTCGATGACCAGCTCCACCGGGATGTTGCCCCGGGTGGCGTTGGAGTACGGGCAGACCTGGTGGGCGCGTTCCACCAGGTCCTTTCCGTTCTCCAGGTCGTCGGGGAGCTCGATCCGCAGGACGACGGCGAGCCCGAACCCGCTCTCGGTGTCGCCGCCGATGCCGACCTCCGCGGTGACGGAGACGTCCCGGACGTCCTGGCGGGTGGCGCGGGCGACGGCGCCGAGCGCGCTGGCGAAGCATGCCGCGTAGCCGGCGGCGAACAGCTGCTCGGGGTTGGTGCCCTCGCCGCTGCCGCCCATCTCGCGGGGGATCGCGAGGGCCAGGTCGAGACGTCCGTCGGAGGTGACGGCCTTGCCGTCGCGCCCGTTCGCGGTGGCCACGGCGGTGTAGTGGGTGTCCATGCTGCCTCCTTTTAAGTTGCCTCCAACTTAGTTGCTCACAACTAATATCGGACAAGTGAGGGTTCCTACAAGGTCCGGGGGTCCGAACTTGTATCGGGCGCGAGCGGCGGCGGGGCGGGCGCGCGCCATAGCCTGCTCGGACATGGACCCCGAACGCGTCATCTATCCGCTGCTCAAGTACGTCGTCGTGGGACCCGCGATGCGCGTCGCCTTCCTCCCCCGGGTCAGCGGCCTGGGGCACGTCCCGCAGATCGGGCCGGTGATCCTCGCGGCGAACCACCTGGGGTTCCTCGACTCGTTCGTCCTGCCGCTGATGGTGCCGAGACGGGTGCACTTCCTCGGCAAGCACGAGTACTTCACCGGGGCGGGCGTGAAGGGCCGCGCCACGGCGACGTTCTTCCGCAGCGTGGGCGCCATCGCGGTCGACCGCTCCGGCGGGCGGGCCGCGCTGGACGCGCTCGACACCTCGGCGGCGGTGCTGGAGCGCGGCGACGTGTTCGCGATCCACCCCGAGGGCACCCGGTCCCCGGACGGGCGGCTCTACCGGGGCCGGACGGGCGTGGCGCGGCTGGCGATGCGGACCGGGGCGCCCGTCGTCCCGGTGGCGATCGAGGGCACCGACAAGGTGCAGCCGCGCGGGCAGGCCGTCCCCCGGCCCGGCCGGATCGGGCTGCGCATCGGCGAGCCGATGGACTTCAAGGGAAGGGACGCGGGGGTCGCGCGCGGCAGGGCCGCCCGCGAGGTCACCGACGAGATCATGGAGGCCATCCAGCGGCTGTCGGGCCAGGAGTACGTGGACGACTACGCGCCCCGGCCGGGCGGCGGGCACTGACGACGGCGCGTCCGCGACCTGGCAACGACCGTCTCCAGGTTTGAGCGTGTCCGAAAGGGCACGATTCAGGGGGACGGACGGAGATTAGGTGGAAATCAGTCTGGACCTCCAGCTTCCCCGGGACGCCGCGAGCGTCCCGGCGACGCGGAGGCTCCTGGACGCCGCGCTCGCCGCGCTGGGCGTGGAGGACCACATCCGCGACGACATCGAGGTCATGCTCACCGAGGCGTGCACCAACGTGATCAAGCACGCCGAGAACGGCGCCGGCTACCTCGTGCGGGCCGTCATCCAGGACCGGCGCTGCATGATCAAGGTGATCGACTCCGGCGGCGGGTTCGACGCCGAGCGGGTCCCGCGCCCCGATCCGATGGCGGACGACGGCCGCGGGCTGCAGATCATGCGGGCGCTCGCCGACGACGTCCGGTTCACCTCGTTCGCCGAGGACGGGGCGCTGGTCGCGCTGGAGAAGCGGCTGGCCTACGGCGAGGACAGCCTCGGCGGCGCGCTCACCGCCCGCAGGAAGGCGCCGGCCGCGAACGGCGCCGACCTGGATGCCGAGGACTTCGCCACCGGGCTGTTCGAGATGGCGAGGGCCGGCGACACCGAGCGGCTGCTCGCCTACGTCGAGGCCGGGGCGCCGGTGAACCTGTCCGACGACAAGGGCGACACGCTGCTGATGGTGGCCGCCCACCACGGCCATCCGGGCACCGTCCGGGCCCTCGCGTCCCGCGGCGCCGACCCGGAGCGGGCCAACGACCGCGGCCAGCGGCCCCTCACGGGCGCGGTGCTGAGGAAGGAGGCGGACGTGGTGCGGGCCCTGCTCGACGCGGGCGCCGACCCGCGGGCGGGGTCGCCGTCCGCCGCCGACACCGCCCGCATGTTCGGTTACACCGACTTCCTCGCGTGGTTCGGCGAGGCCGCTCCCCCGCCCGCGTGACTCAGCGGCGCACGCGCAGGACCAGCACCGCCACCAGCAGCGCCGCCGCGGCGAAGACCGCGCCGGTCGCGAACGCCGCGTCCATGCCGTCCACGGGTCGCCCGGACGCCGCGGACCCGTAGACGGTGACCATGACCGCCGACCCGAGCGATCCGCCCGACCAGAGCATGGTCTGCGCGATGCCGGACGCGGCACCCGAGTGCTCCTGTCGCACGCTGGCCAGGATCGTCGCGTTCAGCGGCATGATCGACAGACCGCCGCCCGCGCCCATGAGCATGAACGGGACGAGCAGCGCGCCGGCGTAGCCGTCCCCCGGCGACAACCCGGACAGCCACAGCAGCCCGGCGGCGACCAGGATCGTCCCGGCGATGACGAGCGGCCGGGCGCCGAGGCGCCGCATCAGCCGCGGCGCCGTCCGGACGACCGCGAACTGCATGCCCACCATCGGCAGGAACGCCGCGCCGGCGCGCAGCGGCCCGTACCCGAGGATCTGCTGGAGGTACTGGGTGAGGAAGAAGTACGAGCCGAACATCGCGGCGACCAGGCACAGCTGGACGAGGTACGACGCGGCGCGGTCGCGCCCGGTGAGCAGCCACAGCGGCATGACCGGCTGCCCGGCGCGGGTCTCGATGGCGGCGAACCCGGCGAGCAGGACGGCCGCGGCGCCGAACGCCGCGAGCGCGCGGGAGTCGCCCCAGCCCTCCTCCCCGACGCGGATCAGCGCGTAGACGAGGGCGGTCATGCCGAGCGTGGAGGCGAGCGCCCCGCCGATGTCGACCCGGCCGGGCCGGCGCTCGGTCTCGGCGAGGACGCGCGGCGCGAGCAGTGCCAGCGCGAGGCCGACGGGGACGTTGACGAAGAACACCCACCGCCACGAGCCGGCCTCGGTCAGCACCCCGCCGACGATCATGCCGATGGCGGCGCCCGCGCCGGCCACGGCGGACAGCACGCTCAGCGCCCGGACCCGGGCCTGGCCCTCGAAGGCGGTCGCGATGAGCGCCATCGCGCTCGGCGCCGCGACGGCCGCGGCGACGCCCTGGGCGGTGCGGGCGGCGAGCAGCATCCAGCCCGCGGTCGCGAGCCCGCCGAGCAGGGACGCGGCGGTGAAGACCACGACTCCGGCGATGAAGGTGCGGCGGCGCCCGAACACGTCCCCGGCGCGCCCGCCGAGGAGCAGGAGCCCGCCGAATGCGAGCATGTAGGAGTTCTGGATCCAGGCGAGCCCTCCGGTCGACAGCCCGAGGCCCTGCCTGACCTCCGGCAGCGCGATGGTGACGACGGAGGTGTCGAGGCCGATCATCAGCTGGCAGCCGACGATGACGGCGAGCACGATTCCTGGACGATGATGGTGTGGCGACGCGGCGGTCTTCCCGGGAGCGGCGATCTCCCGGGGCGCGGCCGTCCGCCCGTTGGATGCGGTCAAGTCGGACCTTCCCGAGACTTAAGGAACGGCGAAGTACACTATGTGGGGAACGTACCACCGATACGCCCAAAAGAGAACGCTACCGTTCACTATTTTCGGGACCGCGCCATGACCCCGGCCACCCGCCGCCGCGGCGGCGACCTGGAAGCGGCGATCTTCGACGCCGTGTTCGCCCAGCTGGAGACCGTGGGCTACCGCAAGCTGACCATGGAGGGCGTCGCGGCGACCGCCCGCACCGGCAAGGCCGCGCTCTACCGGCGCTGGCGGTCCAAGGACGACCTGATCACCGACGCGCTCAAGCACGTCCTGCCGGAGCCCCCGACCGCGCCCGCGACCGGCAGGGTGCGCGAGGACATGCTGCAGATCCTCAGAACTCTGCGCGACACGCTCATCGCCTGCCGCGGCGCCGCGTTCAGGGTGCTGAAGGAGGAGAGCGACGACGGCAAGGGGCTGGTGCACGAGGTCGTCCGCGACCGGTTGTCCATACCCGTCCGCGACCTGCTGTTCCAGGCCCTGCAGGACGCCGCCGCGCGGGGGGAGATCCGCCCGGCGGCGGCGACCCGGCAGGTCGCCAACGTCGGACCGGCCGTCGTCGTCTACCACAACCTCACCGAGGGCGGCACGATCACCGACGAGCACCTGGTCTCGGTCGTCGACGAGATCCTGATGCCGATGCTGCGCCCCTGACGGAGGACCCGCGCCCCTGACGAACGGCAGGGGTCACCGCGGCCGTCCGGCCATGATCGGGCACCCGGCCGGAGCGCGAGGATCCGGGTATGCGATCACCTGTACTCCGGATTCCGCTCGTCCTTCCCCTCGCCCTGGCGCTGGCCGCCTGCGGCACGTCCGCCCAGGCGGCGAGGACGGCCGCCGGCGCGCCGGCCGCCTTCGGGCTGCCCGCCCCGACCGGCCCGCACCGGGCCATCGGCACGACCGAGCTGCACCTCGTCGACCACGCACGTCCGGACCCCTGGGTGCCCGGCCGGGCACGCGAGCTGATGGTCAGCGTCTTCTACCCGGCGGCCCGGCGGTCCGGTCCGGCCGCGCCCTACCTGCGTCCCGGGGTCGCGAAGGTCCTCTCCGAGGCCGACGCGCTCGGCGTGTTCAAGGCCGGGACCGTGGACTGGGCGGCGGCCCGGACCCACGCCGCAGCATCCGTCCCGGCCGACCTCCGGGGCGGCGCGCGGCCCGTCGTCCTCTACTCGCCCGGCTTCGGCGTCCCGCGCGCCCTCGGCACCACGCTCGCCGAGGAGCTGGTCACCCGCGGGTACGTGGTCGTGACCGTCGACCACACCTACGAGACGGCGCCCGTGGAGTTCCCCGGCGGGCGCGTCGAGAACCAGCGGCTGTCCGGTCCGGGGCCCGAACGGCTGAAGACCGCGCTCGACGCGCGGGTCAAGGACACGCGGCTCGTCCTCGACCGGCTCGCCGGCCTGCGGGACGGCCGCAACCCCGACGCGGAGGGCCGCGCCCTCCCGCCCGGCCTCGGGCGGACGCTCGACCTGTCCCGAGTCGGGATGGATGACGGCGTCGGTGCGCGCCTACGTCACCGCGTTCTTCGACCAGGCGCTGCGCGGGCGGCACCGGCCCATCCTGGACCGGCCGTCTCCCCGCCACCCGGACGTCCGGTTCATCCGCTGATCAGGTCGGACGGCTCCCCGCCGCCGGGAAGGATGATCTCGCGGCGGGGATAGGGCACCCGGATGCCCTCCTTCGCGAAGCGGCGGTGCAGCCGCTTCACGAACTCGTGCTTGATCCGGAACTGGTCGCCGAACTCACCGGTCCGCAGGATCGCGGTGAACCCGATCCCCGACTCGGCGAACGTGTGGAACCTCACCAGGATCTCGGCGTCCTCCACCCCGCCCTCGACCTCGCTCATGACCTCCTGGCCGACCTCGATCACGACGTCCTCGACGCGCTCCAGGTCGCTCTCGTAGGCGACCCTGGCCTGGATGAGGAGCGACATGTCCTGCGCGGGGCGGTGGTAGTTGGTCAGTATCGTGTCGGAGAACCGCTGGTTCGGGATGACCTCGATGTTGTCCGACAGCGTCCGGATGGAGGTGTTGCGCCAGTTGATGTCGACGACGTACCCCTCCTGGCCGGTGGAGAGCTTGATGTAGTCGCCGGGCTCGATCGTCTTGGACGCGAGGACGTGCACGCCCGCGAACAGGTTCGCCAGGGTGTCCTGCAGGGCGAGCGCGACGGCGAGACCGCCGACGCCCAGGGCGCCGAGCAGCGGCGTGATCGACACTCCTACGCTCTGCAGCATCACCAGGACGCCGACGCCGAGCACCACCACCCGGGTGATGTTGGCGAAGATCGTC
The DNA here is from genome assembly GCF_039871695.1 of Actinomadura sp. B10D3. Taxonomy (NCBI): domain Bacteria; kingdom Bacillati; phylum Actinomycetota; class Actinomycetes; order Streptosporangiales; family Thermomonosporaceae; genus Actinomadura; species Actinomadura sp. B10D3. The sequence continues at coordinate 228,765 of NZ_JBDPLY010000008.1, read as the reverse complement.
ACGTTCGCGGCGACGCCCTGCCGGGCCAGCGCGATCGAGGTGACCAGCGCCGCGATCAGCCGGGCCAGCGCCAGCGAGACCACCAGGATCGTCATCGCCGTCAGCACCCTGGCCGTCACGTCCAGGGTGCCGCGCGGCAGCTCCAGCACCTTCGCCGACGTCCACAGGCCGAGCAGCACGGCGAGCGGCATCGCCAGGTCGCGGACGAGGCGGGCGGCCAGGTCGTCCCACGCCCACCGGGTGTCGCCGGCCCGGCGGAACAGCCGCCCGGTCACCAGCCGCAGCACCACCGCGACCGCGATCGCGATCGCCATCACGACGGCCGCGGCGATGACCCGACCCCAGCTCAGGTCGCCCAGATCAACACCCAGGTCGCCAAGATCACCCATGACGCGCGTATCTCTCCCTCCGCCGGCGGCGCACCGCCGCCCGATTTGCGTGTTTACGGCTCCTCGATCGTAGTGAAGCCCCGGCCCGCTGCGAGGCACATCACGGACATGTGGCCTCAGCGCCCGGCTACCGGCCGGTTACGATCAATCGGGTGGTAGGCGTGGGAATGATGCGCCGGCTCGGGGTCACGGCGCTCGGACTGCGGAACGGCCCCCACCGTGTGACGGTCGAGCGGGACCTGGAGGTCCCCGCCGCCGACGGCGTGACGCTGCTGGCCGACCGGTACGCTCCCGCCGACGCCGAGCGGGCGCCGACGGTGCTCGTCCGCTCCCCCTACGGGCGGCGCGGGCCGTTCGGGCTCATGTGCGGGCAGGCGTTCGCGTCGCACGGGTTCCAGGCCGTGGTGCAGAGCGTCCGCGGCGGCTTCGGCTCCGGCGGCGTCTTCGAGGCACTGGACGAGCGCGAGGACGGCCTCGCCACCATCGAGTGGCTCACGTCGCAGCCCTGGTTCGGCGGCACGTTCGCGATGCACGGCCCGAGCTACCTCGGCTACGTCCAGTGGGCCGTCGCCGCCGAGGCCGGACCCGAGCTCAAGGCCCTGTCGATGCAGGTCACGGCCTCCACGTTCCGGGACGCCGTGAACGTCGGCGGCACCTTCGCCCTCGAATCCGCGCTCATCTGGGTGGACCTGACCGCGCGGATGAAGAACAACCTCTCCGGCATCACCACCGGCATCATGTCGCCGCGCCGCGCCCGCCGCGCCACCCTGTCGGGACGCCCCCTCGCCGAGCTGGACCGGCTCGCGACCGGCGCGCAGCAGCGGTTCTTCCAGGACCTCCTGGTCAACGGGCCCGACACGCCGTTCTGGGACAAGCGCGACTTCAGCCCCACCGTGTCCCAGGTCACCGCCCCGGTGAACATGACGGGCGGCTGGTACGACATCTTCCTGCCCTGGCAGATGAAGGACTACGCCGCGCTCCGCGCCGCCGGGCAGCGCCCCTACCTGACCATCGGCCCCTGGTTCCACGCCGACCAGCGCATGATGCGCGGCTCCGTCGCCGACGCCGTCAAGTGGTTCCGCGCGCACCTGCTGGACGACCCGTCCGAGCTGCGCGACAACCCCGTCCGGCTCTTCATCACCGGCGCGGACGAGTGGCGCGAGTTCCCCGACTGGCCCGTCCCCGGCATGCGGGAGGAGCGCTGGCACCTCCAGCCGGACGGCGCCCTCTCCCCCGCCGCGCCCCCCGAGTCCGCCCCGGACACCTACCGGTACGACCCGAACCATCCGACCCCGTTCCTCGGCGGACCGACCCTCCTCGGCGAGACCCGCCCGTCCACCGATCAGAAGCGCCTGGAACGGCGCCGCGACGTGCTGACCTACACCTCCGACGTCCTCGACGACGACGTGGAGATCATCGGCCCGGTCACCGCGGACCTGCACATCCGCTCCGACCGCGAGCACACCGACTTCGTCGTCCGCCTCTGCGACGTCACCCCGGACGGCGAGTCGCTGAACCTCTGCGAGGGCATGCGCCGCCTCGTCCCCGGCACCCCGGAGCCCGGCCCGGACGGCGTCCGCCGCGTCGCGATCGAACTGTGGCCCGCCGGCCACCGCTTCCGCCGCGGCCACCGCATCCGCGTCCAGGTGGCCAGCGGCGCCTATCCCCGCATCGCCCGCAACCCCGGCACCGGCGCCCCGATCGGCACCGCCACCGAAATGCTCACCGCCGACCAGGAGATCTTCCACACTCCCGACCACCCGTCCGCCATAACCCTCCCCGTAACCCCCTGACCACCGCGCGGAGGCCGCCTTCTATCTTTGGGCGCGGAGGGCCGCCAGGGCCTTGTCGGCGTGGGTGTTCATGCGGATCTCGCTCTTGATGACCGCCAGGACTCGGCGGTCGGGGGCGATGACGAAGGTCTGCCGCTTGGTGGGCATGAGGGCCAGGCCGCGCTTGACGCCGAAGGCGGCGCGGACCTCGCCGGAGGGGTCGGAGAGGAGCGGGTAGCCGAAGGAGTGCTTGTCGGCGAACTCCTTCTGCTTGGCGACGGGGTCGGCGCTGATGCCGACGGGGTGGGCGCCCACCTCGGCGAGTTCGGCGACCAGGTCGCGGAAGTGGCAGGCCTCGGCGGTGCAGCCGGGGGTCATGGCGGCCGGGTAGAAGAACAGGACCACGGGGCCCTTCTCCAGCAGGCCGCTCAGGGTGCGGGTCTCGCCCGTCTCATCGGGGAGTTCGAAGTCGTCAACGACGTCACCGACGTTCATGGGACGAACCTAGCGGAACGCGGTTCGGTTCGAGGAGGGCGGCGATGTCGCGGGGCGTCCAGTGGCCGTGCGCGCCGGGGCGGCCGGCCAGGTAGGACGCGGCGCGCTCGGGCGGCCAGCCGTGGGCCTCGCGCAGGCCGTGGCCGAGCATCGCCAGGTAGGAGGCGGACGGCGGGTTGGGCGGGGCGGGCGCCGGCGAGGTGAAGGTGAGCATGGGGCGGCCCGCGCGCTCGCCGACCTTCAGGACGGTCTCGTAGCGGCCGGGGCCGATCCGCTGGCGGCCGTGCGCGACGGCCTCCGAGAGGTCGTGGTCGGTGCCGGTGTCGCGGCGCATCTCCTGGGAGAGGACGTCGCAGAACTGGCGGCGGGTGAGCAGGTAGGCGCGGGCGGCGGCGCGTCCGGGCAGGTCCGGGTCGTAGAAGGCCATGCCGCCGCCCCAGGTCTGGGAGGTGTGCGCGAAGTAGATGCCGCCCGGCACCGTAATGGACTGCTCGGCGCGGGCGGGGCGGGGGTCGCGGCAGCCGGTGTGGTGGCGGGCGCCGCCGCGCGGGCGACCGCCGGACAGGTAGCACGCGAACCTCTCGCGGACGAGGTTCGAGCCGTACGCCACGTACCAGAGGGGTTCGTCATCCATCTGCTCCAGTATCCCCGCAGGTGGGGGGTGCTTCGCGGGGCGGGCGCCTCCCCGAGATCCGATTCGCCAGGTTTGACGGAGACGGCGGGCGGATATGACAATGGCCGAGCAGGTGTCTACGACGCAGATACCTCCGAGCTTCCCCTGTGTAGTCCCGGAGGATCCGTCATGCACCGCCCTTTGAACATCGCTCTCGTGTCCGCCTCCGACCTTGACGGCGAACACCTGCAGTCAATTCATGTCCGGGATCTCGCTCGTTCGCTCACCCGTCCGCTGACCGCCGACGGTGAGCCCAACCAGGTCACGGTCTACACGCGCCGGCAGGACCGGTCCGCGCGCGGTCGCGTCCGGCTGGCACCGGGCGCCGCGCTCGTCCACCTCGACGCCGGCCCCGCGCGCCCGCTGTCCGACGACGAGCTGCTCCAGCATCTGCGCGACTTCGCCGACGGGCTCCGGCGCCGCTGGTCCGGCGCCGGGCGTCCCGACATCGTGCACGCGCACGGCTGGATCGGCGGCCTCGCCGCCTGCGCCGTCGCCCGCGAGTTGGGCATCCCGTTCGCGCAGAGCTACCACGGCGTGTCGGCCGCCGAGCGCCGCGCCGGGCACCAGGTGCACCCGCACCGCGACCGGCTGGAGAAGGCCATCGGCCGGGACGCCGACGTGGTCCTCGCCGGGCACGAGGAGGAGGCGGGCGCGGTCGTGCGGATGGGCGTGCCCCGCCCGTCGGTCGCCGTTGTCCCCTACGGCGTGGACGGCGAGCAGTTCGCGCAGGTCGGGCCCGCGATGCCGCACGGCGGACGACCCCGCCTCGTGATGCTCTGCGACGACCTGGAGGCCGGGGACGTGGAGACCGGGATGCGCGCCCTGGTGCACGTGCCGGACGCCGAGCTGGCCGTCGCCGGCGGCCCCGCCCGCGAGGACCTGGAGAGCGACGCCACCGTGCACCGCCTCCGGACGCTCGCCAAGGAGCTGCACGTGGCCGACCGGGTCATCTTCCTCGGCCGGCTCCCCCGCAAGAACCTGCCGAAGCTGCTGCGGACGGCGAGCCTCGCGCTCTGCCTGACCCCGCACCAGCCGTGCCCGTCGATGCCGCTGGAGGCCATGGCCTGCGGCGTCCCCGTCGTGGCGACGCCGTCCGGCGCGAACGCCGACGAGGTCCTCGACCACATCACCGGCCTGCACGTCCCGCCTGGGCGTCCGGTCGTGATCGGCCGCGCGATCCGCACCCTGCTGGCGGAGGAGACCACGCTGCACGGCTACTCGATCGCCGCCGCGGACCGGGCCCGCTCCCGCTACTCGCTGGAGCGCGTCGCCGCCGAGACGCTGCGCGCGTACCAGAAGGTCCTGCCCGTCCCCGAGCCCGAGCCGGAGACCGAGGACGCGGCGGAGCACGACGCCGACAGGACCCCCGCCCTGGCCGGCTGACGAGCCCCGCCCCGCGGGCCCCGGATCCCCACCGGATCCGGGGCCCGTTCACGTTCCCGCCGGTGGGATACTCGACGGGATGACCGGAAGGGGCGTTCGGTGCTGATCGGCAGGACGGCGGAGCTGGCCGAGCTGACCGCGGCGCTGGACCGCGCCGCCGCGGGCAGTGCAGGCGTGGTGCTCGTCAGCGGGGACGCCGGCGTCGGCAAGACGCACCTGGTGTCCACCCTCACCGAGGAGGCCCGCGGCAAGGGCTTCGCCGTGCTCGTCGGGCAGTGCGCCGAGCTGGGCGAGAGCATGCCGTACCTGCCGCTGACGGACGCGCTGTGGACGGCCGCGCAGGAAGGCACGGCCGAGGCGGGCGAGGTCAAGGCCGCGCTCGCCGCCCGCCCCGTCCTCGGGCGCCTGCTGCCGGACGGCGACGGCGGCCCCGGCGCGGCGTCCGAGCTGGGGCAGCAGCAGCTGTTCGGGGCGGTCCTCGGCCTGCTCGGCGAGCTCGGGAACGACCGGCCCGTCCTGCTCGTCCTGGAGGACCTGCACTGGGCCGACCGGTCGACGCGGCACCTGCTGACGTTCCTCAGTCGCGTGCTGCAGCGCGAGCGGGTCTGCCTCGTCGGGACCTACCGGTCGGACGACCTGCACCGGCGGCACCCGCTGCGGCCGGTGGTGGCGGAGCTGCTGCGGCTGCCGAACGTGACGGGCGTCGAGGTCCGGCCGTTCGGCGCGGGCGAGACCGCCGAGTACCTCGCCGAGCTGTCGCGCGGGTCCGCGCCGGTGACGGCGGACGTGGTCGAGCGGGTGCACCGCCGCTCGGAGGGCAACCCGTTCTACGCGGCCGAGCTGTACTCCTCGGGCCTGGACGACCGCGACGACGGGACGGCGGAGCTGCCGTCCGGGCTCGCCGACCTGCTGCTGTCGCGGATGGAGCGGCTCTCCGACGGCGGCCAGCGCGTGGTGCGGGTCGCCGCGGTCGCCGGGCGCCGGGTCGACGACGAGCTCGTCCGGCGGGTGTCCGGCCTGGACGAGGCGGCGGTCGGCGAGGCGCTGCGCGAGGTGGTGTCGCACCAGCTGCTCGTCCCGTCCGGCAGCGGGTACACGTTCCGGCACGCGCTGCTGCGGGAGGCCGTCTACGCCGACCTGCTGCCGGGCGAGCGGACCCGGCTGCACGCCGACTTCGCCCGCCTCCTCGCGGGCCTCCCGGAGGGGACGCGCGGCTCGGCGGCGGAGCTGGCGCACCACAGCCTCGCCGCGCACGACCTGCCGGCGGCGTTCGCCGCGTCCGTCCGGGCGGGGCGTGAGGCCGACCGGCTGGGTGCTCCCGCCGAGGCGTTCGAGCACTACGAGCGGGCGCTGGAGCTGTGGGAGGCGGTCCCGGAACCGGAGGCCGCGGCGGGGACGGACCGGCTGCGGCTGTCGCTCACCGCCGCCCAGGTGTCCGCGCGGGCCGGCGAGCTGCGGCGGGCGGTGCACCGGCTACGTCGCATCCTGGCCGCGGCCGACCCCGCGGACGTGGTGCTCGGCTCCCAGATCCGCGGGCACCTCGCCAGCTACCTCAGCGACATCGACGAGGACGAGGAGTCGCTGGCGGTGGCGCGGGAGGCCTTCGCGATGCTGCCCGCCGACCCGCCCACCGTCGAGCGCGCCCACGCGCTCGCCACCTACGCCCGGACGCTGCTCTACCGGGACCTCGACGGGGAGATGCCCGCGTTCGCCGAGAAGGCGATCGAGGCGGCGCGGGCGGCCGGGGCGTCCGGCGCCGAGGCCAGCCTGCTGGTCACGCTCGGCGTGCACCGGGAGTCGCGGGAGGCCGACACCGGCGTCGCCGAGGTGTTCGCGCGGGCGCACGAGCTGGCCGCGGCGGACGACGGCAACTCCATGATCGCGATGCGGGCGGCGTTCCACTACGCGCGGACCAAGTTCGACCGCGGCGACCTCGCGGGCGCGGTCCGGGCCGCCGACGAGGGGGTGAAGTACGCCGTCGACAAGGGCATCGCGTGGAGCACGTTCGGGACCGTGCTGCGCTCCCTGCGGTTCCTCGTCCACTACACCTCGGGGGACTGGACGGAGGCGGGCCGGCTCGCCGACGAGTTCCCGGTCCAGGTCGTCCGGTCGACCGGGGGCCACGTGTCGGCGTACGCCCTGTTCCTCGACGTCGCGCAGGGCACGCCGACGGTCGAGGAGCGGCTGCGCTGGATCATGCCGCTGTGCCCGCGGGACCCGTTCATCAACTACCTCGCCCGCGGGCTCGCCGCCGAGCACGCCCTGTGGCGGGGCGACCCCGACACCGCGGCCGCCCATGTCCGCGACGTCCTCGGCACGGTCTACCGCGACACGGTCGGCGCCATCCGGATCGCCGCGACGGGGCTGTGGGCGGAGGCCGACCGGGCCGCCCGCGCCCGCGCCGCCGGCGACGAGGACGCGGTCCGGGCGGCGGCGGAGGCCGGCGACCTGCTGCTTGATGTGGCCCGCAGCGTCGTGGCGCTCGACGTCCACGGGCACCCGCGCACCTGGATCGGCGGAGAGGGACAGGGCTGGCTGGCCCGCGCCGAGGCCGAGCGCCGGCGCGTGGACGGGGTGCACGACGCCGGCCTGTGGCGCCGGACCGCGGACCTGTTCACCTACGGCGACCCGGACGGCGGGTTCGTCTACGAGGTGGCGCGCTCCCGGTGGCGGCTCGCGGAGGCCCTCGTCGAGAGCGGCGACCGGGAGGCCGCCGCCGCGGAGTGGCGCGCGGCCGTCGAGAGCGCCGAACGCCTCGGCGCGCGGCCGCTGCTCGCCGCCCTGCGCGACCTCGGCGCCCGCGCCCGCCTCGCCGCCGGGCGCCGGGCGCGCGCCGAGCCCTCCGGCCCCCTGGCCTCGCTGACCGGCCGCGAACGCGAGGTCCTCAAACTCGTCGCGGAGGGGCGCAACAACAGGGAGATAGCGGCGGCCCTGTTCATCTCCCCGAAGACGGCCAGCGTCCACGTCTCCAACATTCTCGCGAAATTGAACGCGACCAGCCGCACCCAGGCCGCCGCCATCGCCCACCGTGAAGGCATCTGAATTACCGCGATCTTGCAATTGCCCGAAACGCTGAGTACCCTTCGACGCGTGACTGCCGGGTCGGCCTTGGGCCATGAGCGAGTGAGGTTCCCGGCCTCCGAGTGAGGCCGGGGCGGGCACGCGGCCCGCCTTTCCACTCGCGTCCTTCTCCCTCACCTGTCGTGCCGAGCGCGACGTCATCGGGCATGCCCGCGCTTCCGGCATGCCCTCCACCACCCTTTTCCAAGCCATAGGCGTGCGCCATCCCTATGGCTTTGTTCAGCATGCCCGAAAACAATTCAGGAGACAGATGGATTTCAATACCCGGATCATCGAGGAGTTCCGCGCGAACGGCGGGCGGGTCGGCGGCCCGTTCGAGGGCGGGCGGCTGCTCCTGCTGACGACGACCGGGGCGCGCACCGGCGCCCCGCACACGACGCCGCTCGCGTACCTGCCGGACGGTCTCAGCCGCGTTCTCGTCATCGCCTCCGCCGGCGGTGCGCCGAAGAACCCGGCGTGGTTCCACAACCTCGTCGCCAACCCGCGCGTGACGGTGGAGAGCGGCTCCTTCATTTACGAGGCGGACGCCGTCGTCCTCGCGGGGGACGAACGCGGCCGCGCCTTCGCGCGCGCCGTGGAGGCCGATGCCGGATGGGCCGACTACGAGACCGAGTCGGGGCGGACGCTGCCCGTCGTCGGCCTGGTCCCGGCCGTGTCCGGGCCGCCCGGCGGGCCGGAGACGCCCGGCGCGATGCTCCTGGCGGTGCACGACGCGTTCCGCGCGGAGCTCGCGCTCATCCGCACGGAGGTCGCCGCGTCGGGCGCCGGGATCGGCGCGCAGCTGCGGATCAACTGCCTGACGCTGTGCCAGGGGCTCGGCAACCACCACCTGGGCGAGGACACGCAGATGTTCCCCGTTCTGGAGCGGCGGTATCCGGGGCTCGCACCGCTGATGGCGCGGCTGAGAAGCGAGCACGAGACGGTGAAGGAGCTGCTGGACGAGCTGCGCCGCGTCCTCGACGCCGGTGAGCCCGCGTCGCTGCTCGCCGAGGTCGAGCGGCTCACCGGAACGCTGGAGGCGCATCTGGACCGCGAGGAGGAGCGGCTCGTGCCGCTCCTCGACACGCTCGAACTCTAGAGCAGGCCTCTAGAGCAGGCCACGGCCGGGGACCAGCGGGAGGTCCAGGGCCGTGAGGAGGCCGGGCGGCGCCTCGACGACGGCGGGGACGGCGTTGACCAGGCGCATCGCGGTGGCCTTCAGGCCGGCGGTGTTGTGGTCGCCGTCGGTGCCGAGCAGCCGCAGGTCGACGGTGTAGTTCGGCTCGCCGCGCACCTCGACGCGGTAGCAGCCGGCGCCGGCGGGCCGCGGCCAGCCGGGGGCGAGGTCGTCGCGCAGCCGGGTGACGTGCTCCAGGACGACGACGGCCTCGCCTCCGCGCATCCCCTTGACCTCGAAGCGCAGGGCCGCGGAGGTGCCCTTCCCGATCGTCCCGGAGGAGACGTCGAAGTCCTCGGGCGCCGGCAGGCGGGTGTGCTCCTCGTCGATCCCGTCGAGCTCCACGCCGAGACCGGCGGCGATCTGCCGGACGACGCTCCCCCACGCCATCGTGAGGACGCCCGGCTGCAGCAGCATGGGCGTCTCGTCGAGGGGACGGCCGAAGCCCATGATGTCGAACAGCACGGTGCCCTGGTCATAGGTGGCGTAGTTCAGGATCTCCATGCAGCGGACCTGCTCGATGCGCTCGCTGATGCCGGTGACGGCGAGCGGGAGCACGTCGTTGGCGAAGCCCGGGTCGATGCCGTTGACGAAGATCGACGCACCGCCCGCGGCGGCGGCCTCCCGGACGGGGTCCGACATCTCGGGCGGGACGACGCCGTCCGGGAACTGGAGGAACACCGGGCTGCTGGAGACCACGTTCACGCCGGCGCGCAGGATGCGGCACAGGTCGTCGATCGCCTCCATGATCCGGGTGTCCGCCATCGCGGTGTAGACGACGCAGTCGGGCCGCGCCGCGAGGAGCGCCTCGGCGTCGCCGGTGGCGGTGACGCCGAGGTCGCGGCCGAGGCCGGCGAGATCGCCCGCGTCGCGGCCCGCCTTGGCCGGGGTGGAGACCCAGACGCCGGCGAGTTCGAGGTCCGGCCGGGCGTCGATGCCGGCGATCGCGTGCCGGCCGACGTTCCCGGTGCTCCACTGGACGACGCGGTACGTCACAGATCCTCCAGGCGCAGGTCGAGGTTCGGGGTCTCGATGCCGCCGTCCACGCGCAGGACGCTGCCGGTGACGTAGGCCGAGGCGGGCGAGGCGAGGTAGAGGACGGCGGCGGCGATGTCCTCGGGGACGCCGACGCGCCGCAGCGGCGTCCGGTCCTCCATCTCGGTGCGCAGCTCGTCGCTGGTCATGACGATGTCGAGCGCGGACGTCGCGACGGAGCCGACGGCGACCGCGTTGACCCGGACGCGCGGGGCCAGGTCGAGCGCGGCGAGCCGGGTGTAGTGGGCGAGGGCTGCCTTGGCGGTGCCGTAGGCGAGGTAGCCGCGGCCCGCGATCCGGCCCATCACCGAGGAGATGTTGACGACGCTGCCGCCGTCCGCCTCCAGCAGGTGCGGGACGGCGGCACGGGTCAGCGCGTGCGTCGTGCTGACATTGAACTGGAACGCGTTCTCCAGTCTCCGCGGCGAGGTGTCCAAGAAGGGGACGGGCATCGCGCCGCCCATGTTGTTGACGACGATGTCGAGCCGGCCGAACTCGCCGGCGGCGCGGTCGGCCAGCCCGGCGGCGGCATCCGGATCGGAGAGGTCGGCGGGGACGACGAGCGCCCGGCGCCCGGCCGCCTCGATCTCGCCGGCCACCTTGCGCAGCTGCTCCTCGGTCCGGGAGGAGATCACCACGTCGGCGCCTGCCTCGGCGAGCGCCACCGCGGTGGCCGCGCCGATGCCGCGCCCGGCGCCGGTCACCACCGCGACCCTGTCCTCGATGCGGAACCGGTCCCAGATCACCGGCGTCACCTCCGGTCCGTCGCGTCACTGCCCGCACAGCCTACGCAGAATGTAGAACGTGTTTCAATAAGCTGTGCGGGCCGGTCAGGCGAGGAAGTCGAACCGGACGCCGGCCCCGGCGTCGAGGGCCGCCCGGTAGGCCGTCCAGCTCAGCGCGAGGTCCTGCCAGGGCAGCCCGACCGGCGCGTACACGGTGACCTCGTCGCCCTTCACCCGGCCGGGCACCTGGCCGCGCAGCAGGTCGTGCAGCGTCCCGGCCGCGTGCTTGACGTCCAGCCCGGCGCCGGCCAGCACGCCCATCTCGACGGCGAGCGGGACGTCGTCGACCACGACGCGGGCGCCCTCCAGCAGGTCGGCGCCCAGTTCCGCCTTGCCGGGCTCGTCCGCGCCGAGGGAGGTGATGTGCGTCCCGCGCGCCACGTCGGCGGCGTGCAGGATCGGGCGGCGCGCCCAGGTCGCCATGACGACGATCCCGGCGTCCCGGACGGCTTCGCGCGGGTCCGCCGCGACCGCCGCGGGCACGCCGAGCCGGTCGCCGTGCCGCCCGGCGAAGTCCGCGGCGCGCCCGGCGTCCAGGTCGCAGACGGTGAGGCCGCCGATCTCCCGGAGCTCGGCGAGCCCGCGCAGGACCAGCTCCGCCTGCGCCCCGGCGCCGATCACGGCGACCTCGCCGGCGTCCGGGCGGGCCAGCGCGTGCGTGCCGAGCGCGGCGGCGAGGCCGGTGCGCCAGGCGGTGACGGTCGCCGAGTCGAGCTGCGCGAGCAGCTCGCCGGTACCGAGGTCGTGCAGGCAGACGACGCCGCGCAGCGCCGGGCGGCTGCCGGGGAACTTGGCGTTCACCTTCACCGTGTAGGCGGGGATGTCCTCGACCAGTCCCGGTATCAGCGCCGTCGCCGTGCCCTGGCCGGGCAGTTTCGCGATCACGCGGCGGGCGGCCGGGCCACCGTCCGCCGTGCGGAAGCCGCGGCGCAGCGCGTCCAGACACGCCTCCGGAACGAGCAGCGTCTCAAGGTCAGAACGGGTCAAAAGGAGCGTCACCGGACCATTCTCCCGTTCCGGGCGGTCCGGCGTCACCCTCCGGTCACCGGCGGCCGGTGACGAGGGCGTCCCAGTCGGTGAGCCAGTCGTTGCCCGCGTCGTCGACGAACGACCCCGGCGGCGGGGTGACCCCGTGCTCGCGCAGCCACCCGCCGGGGCGCCGCATCGAGGGCCGCAGCCGCCCGTCGCTCGGCATCAGCTGCGGAGGGATCGGCGCCGGCTTCGGCGGCGGCCCCTGCGGCTCGGCCGCGGCGTCGGCGACGTCCTTCTCCTCGGCCATGCCGATCGGCCCCTGGCGGCGGGCGTTGAAGAACTGGTCGACGGCCGGGTGCGGGCTGGACAGCACCATCTCCCGGGGCCCGAACATCACCAGGCCGCGGCGGAACAGCAGGCCGAGGTTGTCCGGCAGCACGCGCGCGGTGCTGATGTCGTGCGTGACGATGAGGAAGGTGGCGCCGAGTTCGGTGTTGAGGTCGACGAACAGCTGGTTGAGGTAGGCGGTGCGGACGGGATCCAGCCCGGAGTCCGGCTCGTCCGCCAGGATGATCTCGGGGTCCAGCACGAGGGCGCGGGCGAGCCCGGCGCGCTTCTTCATCCCGCCGGAGATCTCGCCGGGCAGCTTGTCCTCCGCGCCGGTGAGCCCGACCATCTCCATCTTCTCCAGCACGATGCGCCGGATCTCCGCCTCGCCCTTCTTCGTGTGCTCGCGCAGGGGGAAGGCGATGTTGTCGTAGATGTTCATGGAGCCGAACAGGGCGCCGTCCTGGAACAGCACCCCGAACTGCCGGCGCAGCTCGTAGAGGTCGTGCTCGCGCAGCCGCGGGACGTCGCCGCCGCCGACGTAGACGTGGCCCCGGTCGGGACGCAGCAGCCCGATCAGGTTCTTGAGGAACACCGACTTCCCGGTTCCGGACGGCCCGAGCAGGGCGGAGATCTCGCCCGCCGGGATGGTGAAGGACACGTCCTCCCAGATGACCTGCCGCCCGAACGACTTCCTGAGCCCTTCCACCCGGATCTCGACACCCATGGGAACTCCCGAGCCGGGGGAACCGGGGGCGGGGGATCCGCGTCGTATGTCCGGCCCCCCCGTCGCCTCCGACTCTACGTCCGGGACGCCGCGCCGAGGAGACCCGTTGGACCTACCGTCCAGGCACAGATCGGGCTAAACGGGTGATCCTGCCCTAGTTTCGGGCACGCATCGCGCACCCATTGTGACAAGCCGTACCGGGACGTTTAGTCACTTTCTCGCCTTACGCCGACGTTCAGGATTCTTCCAGCATGTCCCGTGACCTCCGGCGCACCAACACGGGTGCGCCCAATCCCCCCTGGAGGCACAGTGAAGATCCGTTCCACCCGCATCGGCGGCGCCGCCGCGGCCGTCACCGTGGCGGCGTCGGGGCTGCTGGCGACCGCCCTGGTCGCCGGTCCCGCCGATGCGTCCCTCGACGCGCCCACCGGGCGCGTCACCACCCTGTCCGACACCGGCGGGGTGGCCGCGAAGCTGGCGCGGCAGCTCGGTGGCCGCAGCGCCGGCGCCTACGTGGACCAGGCCACCCAGAACCTGGTGGTCACGGTGACCGACGCGAGGGCCGCCCAGGCGGTCCGCGCCGCCGGGGCCGTGCCCAAGACCGTCACGCGCAGCGGCACCGACCTGAAGAAGGTCATGTCGGCGCTCAAGCGCGAGGCGACCGTCCCGGGCACCGCCTGGGCCGTCGACCCGGCGAACAACCAGGTCGTCCTCACCATGGACAGCACCGTCAAGGGCGCCAAGCTCAAGAAGGTGCAGGCCGCCGCCGCCAAGCAGGGCGCGGCCGTCCGGACCAAGAGGGTCGCGGGCGCGTTCCGCATGTTCGCCGCCGGTGGCGACCCCATCTACACCGGCAGCGCCCGCTGCTCGCTCGGCTTCAACGTCAAGAAGGGGAGCGAGTTCTTCTTCCTGACGGCCGGGCACTGCACCGAGGCGGGCTCGACGTGGACCGACGAGTCGGGAGCGACGCTCGGCAGCAACGCCGGCAGCAGCTTCCCCGGCAACGACTACGGCATCGTCAAGTACGACTCCGCCCCGGCCGACTCCCAGGGCGGCGTCACCGTCAACGGGCAGTTCCAGGACATCACCGGAGCCGCCGAGGCCACGGTCGGGCAGACCGTGACCCGCAGCGGCAGCACCACCGGCGTCCACGACGGCGCGGTCACCGCGCTGAACCAGACGGTGAACTACGCGGAGGGCACCGTCAGCGGTCTGATCCAGACGACGGTGTGCGCCGAACCGGGTGACAGCGGTGGCCCGCTGTTCGCCGGGTCCAGCGCGCTCGGGCTGACGTCCGGCGGCAGCGGCAACTGCTCGTCCGGCGGCGTCACGTTCTTCCAGCCCGTGACCGAGCCGCTGTCGGAGTTCGGAGTCGAGGTCTACTGACCCCGGACCCGCAAGGGTGACCTGACGGCCCGCCGGAGCTCCCAGGCGGCGGGACGCCTCGATGCCCGGCCCCGGTCCCTCGACCGCCCCCGGCGAGGGACCGGGGCCGAACCTTGTTCTGTTCCAGGCCGTACTGGCCGGTACCCCTCGACTGACCACGGCGGACGCTCCGAGCCTGCCAATGGCTTCGTCCCGAATTGGTCACCTTCTGCGTCTTACGCGCACCTTGACCGTTCTTACACCATGTCGGTGACCTCCGGTGCACCACTCGGGTGCGCCCAATCCCCCGTGGAGGCACAAGTGAAGATCCGTCACAGGCGCGTCGGCGCCGCGGCCGTGACCACGGCGGCGGCAGGCCTGGTGGCCGCCGCCCTCGCCACCGCTCCCAGCGCGTCCGCGGCTCCGGCCGCACCCGCCGCTCCCTCCGCCCCCGGAACCGTGGCGGCGAAGCTCGCCCACCAGCTCGGCTCCAGCACCGCCGGCTCCTACCTCAAGGGCGGCACGCTGGTGGTCACGGTGACCGACGCGAAGGCCGCCCAGGCGGTCCGCGCCGCCGGCGCCGTGCCCAAGACCGTCACGCGCAGCGGCACCGACCTGAAGAAGGTCATGTCGGCGCTCAAGCGCGAGGCGACCGTCCCGGGCACCGCCTGGGCCGTCGACCCGGCGAACAACCAGGTCGTCCTCACCATGGACAGCACCGTCAAGGGCGCCAAGCTCAAGAAGGTGCAGGCCGCCGCCGCCAAGCAGGGCGCGGCCGTCCGCACGGAGAGGGTCGCCGGGTCGTTCCGGACGTTCACCCTCGGCGGCGAGGCCATCTACACCGGTGGCGCCCGCTGCTCGCTGGGCTTCAACGTCCGGAGCGGAAGCACGTACTACTTCGTCACCGCCGGGCACTGCACCAACATCGGCACCACCTGGACCGACGGGTCCGGGCGGACGCTCGGCCGCACCGTCGCCAGCAGCTTCCCCGGCAACGACTACGGCGTGGTGCAGTACACCTCGACCCCGACCGACACCGCGGGCGCCGTCCAGCTGTACAGCGGCTCCCGCAACATCACCGGCTCCGCGAACGCCACGGTCGGGCAGACCGTGTACCGCAGCGGCAGCACCACCGGCCTGCACAACGGCCGGGTGACGGCGCTCAACCAGACCGTGAACTACGCGGAGGGCACCGTCAGCGGCCTGATCCGCACCACGGTCTGCGCGGAGCCGGGCGACAGCGGCGGCTCGCTGTTCGCCGGGTCCACCGCGCTCGGCCTGACCTCGGGCGGCAGCGGCAACTGCACCTGGGGCGGGACGACGTTCTTCCAGCCCGTCACCGAGGT
Organism: Actinomadura sp. B10D3; assembly: GCF_039871695.1. Classification (NCBI taxonomy): domain Bacteria; kingdom Bacillati; phylum Actinomycetota; class Actinomycetes; order Streptosporangiales; family Thermomonosporaceae; genus Actinomadura; species Actinomadura sp. B10D3. Next base: position 213,256 of record NZ_JBDPLY010000008.1, on the reverse strand, counting down.
GCTGAACCGCTACGGGCTCAGCGTCTACTGATCAAGGAGGCTCCCATGAGCGGCGGGCCGTCCCCACACGGACTCCGTGGGGGCGGCCCGCCCGGGCGTCAGCCGAGCGCCGGGACCTCCAGCGCGCGGTGGATCTCGCCGATCACGGCCGGCCGCTGCTCGGCGAGGTAGAAGTGGCCGCCCGGGAGCACCTTCAGCGCGAACCGCCCGCCGGTGACCTGCTCCCAGCCGCGGGCCTGGTCGGGGGTGACCTGCGGGTCGCAGTCCCCGACGATCGCGGTGACCGGGACCGCCAGCCGCGTCCCGTCCCGGTGGGCGTAGTTCTCGATCAGCGCGAAGTCGTTGCGGACGTACGGGAGGACGAGCTCGCGCAGCTCCGGGTCCCGCAGCGCCTCGGCGTCGGTGCCGCCGAGTTTGATCATCTCGGCGACGACGCCGTCGTCGTCCTGGTCCGCGACGCGCTCGTCGCCGCGGTCGTGCGGCGGCCGGGCGCCGGAGGCGAACACGTGCGCGGGCGCGCTGCCCCGCTCCTGCAGCAGCCGCGCCACCTCGTAGGCGAGGACGGCGCCCATGCTGTGCCCGAAGATCGCGGCGGGACGGTCCATCAGCGGGGCCATCGCCCCCGCGATGAGCCGGGCGAGCTGGTGCGCGTCGGTGACGAGCGCGTCCGCCATCCGGTCGGCGCGCCCCGGGTACTGGACGGCGTGCAGCTCGACGGCCGGGCTGACCTCCTTGGCCCACGTCCGGTAGAACACCGCCGACCCGCCCGCGTGCGGAAGGCAGAACAGCCGCAGCGACGCCCACGGCCGCGTCTCGGGGCAGCGGAACCAGGTCACGTGATCAACTCCTCCTCCTCGTGGCGGCGGGTCGCCACGCGCGGGTCGTGCGGGAGCGGCCACGGCGCGACCCGCGGGTCCGGGACGAGCTTCGGCGCGGTGCTCTCCGCCGCCACCTTAAAGCCCCGGCGCCGGTAGGTGGCGATCGCGTTCGGGTGGTCGAGGCTGCTGGTGCGCAGCCACACCCGGGACGCGGGCCCGGAGTCCACCGCCCACAGCTCCCCGCGCTGCCAGGCGCGGCGGGTGCACTGCTCGACGAGGTAGCCGCCGTACCCGCGGCCGACGAACGCGGGCGTGAGCCCGACCAGATGGATCTCGGTGTCGCCGCCCGGCTGCGCCTCGATCTCGAAGAAGCCGGCGACCGTCCCCTCGGCCATCGCGATCCAGGTGGACAGCTCGGGACGCTCCACCCAGGCGCGCCACTGCGCGTGCGTCCAGGGGAAGCGGTCCGTCCAGCAGACGCGGGCGCCGACCGCCGCGTACAGGGCGCGGCTTACGTCGGCGGACGGCACGCCCGCCAGGGTGAAGGTCATCTCGACGCCCGGCAGCGGAGCGGGACGCAGGTCGGCGGCGTCCCGCATCTCCATCTCCCACTCGATGACGGCGGGGATCTCCAGAGCGGCGCCTTCCGGAGGCGAGGCCCGGCCCCCTTCAGTCACCCATCGCCTCGATGAGGCTCTTCGGCCGCATGTCGGTCCAGTGCTCGTTGATGTAGTCGAGGCACGCCTGGCGGGTGTCCTCGCCCTTGGCCACCGTCCATCCGTCCGGGACCTCGGCGAAGGACGGCCAGAGCGAGTGCTGGTTCTCGCCGTTGACGAGGACGACGTAGGTGCCGTCCGGGTCTTCGAAGGGGTTCGTCATCTGCGTCGTCCCTTTCAGTGCGTGCTGTGCAGCTTGTCGAGCTTGGCGGACAGGACGGCGCCCATCTCGGCGGCCGGGCGCGGCTCCATGAGCAGGTGGTGGTCGGCGTCGAGCGGGCAGTCCTCGATCTCGCCGTCCACGAGCGGCCCCCAGTTGGACCGCCCCGTCGGCGAGGCAGCGGTGCGGCCCCGCGTGGCGGTGAAGAACAGGACGTCGCCGCGGAACCGTCCCGGCCGGTACCTCTCGGCCTGGCGGAGCCCGCTCTCGTAGCTGCGGTAGACGTTGACCAGGTCGTCCTCGCCGAGGGTGGCGAGGGCGTCGTCGCGTTCGGCGAGGACCGCCATGATCTGCGCCATGTCCGGGTTGCCGTCCTCGGCGACCATCGTCGCGTCGATGCCGATCGACTCCAGCAGCTCGGGGAGGATCTCGCGCCGCTCGGATTCGAGGTCCTGGCCGTGGTAGGCGTCGATGATGGCGAGCAGGCCGACCCGCTCCCCGGCGGCCTGGAGCCGGACCGCCATCTCGTAGGCGACGAGCCCGCCGAGGGACCAGCCCGCGAGGTGGTACGGGCCGGCCGGCTGGACGGTCCGGATCCGCTCCACGTAGTCGCGCGCCATCTCCTCCACGGAGCCGGCCGGCTCGTCCCGCGTGAACGCGCGGTTCTGGAGCCCGTAGGCCGGCTGGTCGGGGCCGAGGTGCCGCTGGAGCTGCAGGTAGCTCCAGGCCAGCCCGCCGGCGGGATGGACGAAGAAGACCGGCGGCCGGGTCCCGGACGTGCGGATCGGCAGCAGCACCTCGAAACCGAGCCGGTCCCCCGGCTCGCCGGCCCTGGCGAGCGCCTCGACCGTCTGGTGGGTGAACACGTCGCGCGGGGTGAGCTCGATGCCGGCGTTCCGGGCGCGGGCGGCGAGCTTGAGCGCGGCGATGCTGTCGCCGCCGAGGTCGAAGAAGCTGGCGTCGGCGCCGACGCGGTCGAGGCCGAGGACGTCCGCGGCGATCGCGCAGAGCCGCTCCTCGGCGGGGGTGCGGGGGGCGCGTCCGGCGGCGGCCTCCTCGCGGTCGGGCGCGGGGAGGGCGCGCCGGTCGAGCTTGCCGTTCGGCCCGACGGGGAAGGTGTCCAGCCGGACGAACGCGGCGGGCACCATGTACTCGGGCAGCTTCCGCGCGACGAACTCGCGCAGACCTTCCACCGTGGGCTGTGCACCGGCGGGTGGCGGGCCGCCCTCCTCGGAGGCCAGGTCCGGGGCGATGATGTAGGCGACGAGGGTCTTGACGCCCGGGGTGTCCTCGCGGGCGAGAACGGCGACGTTCGCGACGGCCGGGTGGGCGGCGACGGCGGCCTCGATCTCGCCCAGCTCGATCCGGAAGCCCCGGACCTTGACCTGGGAGTCGGCGCGGTCGACGTAGTCGAGGCTGCCGTCCGGCCGCCATCGGACGAGATCGCCGGTCCGGTACATGCGGTCGCCGGGCGCGCCGAACGGGTCGGCGACGTACCGCTCCGCGGTGAGCGACGGCCGCCGCAGGTAGCCCCGGCCGACCCCGGCGCCGGCGATGTACGCCTCACCGACCACGCCGGGCGGGACGGGCCGCAGTCCCTGGTCGAGGACGTACATGCGCATGTCCCCGAAGGGGCGGCCGAGGGCGGGCGCCGTCTCGGACGGGTCGCCGAGCGGCTCCCGCTGCTCGGCGAGGGTGGTGTACGTGGTCGCCTCGGTCGGCCCGTACATGTTGCAGACCTCGGTGTCCGGGCACGCGGCGAGGACCTTGCGCATCGCGGCCGGCGAGCCCGCCTCCCCGCCGGTCAGCACCTCGCGGAGCCCGGCGAACGCGTGCGGCCGCTCGTCCGCGACGAGGTTGAACAGCGTGGTGGTGAGGAACAGCCCGGTGAGGTCCTCCGCCGCGATGATCTCTCCGAGGGCCTCGCCGTCCAGTGGCCCGGGCGGGGCGACGACGGCCGTCCCGCCGCGCAGCAGCGGCGTCCACATCTCGTAGGTCGAGGCGTCGAAGGCGTGCGGCGAGTGGACGAGCACCCGGTCGTGCGCCCCGTTCCCGAGCCGTTCGTCGGTGGCGAGGTCGACCGCGTCGCGGTGCGAGACCATGACGCCCTTGGGTGTCCCGGTCGAGCCGGAGGTGAAGAACACGCAGGCGAGCTGCTCCGGACGGCACTCGATGCCCGGGTCGGTGGCGGGCTGCGCGGCGATCCGCGGGTCGTCGTCCACGACCACGATCCGCGCGGACGTGCCGAGGCCGGCGGCGCGGTCGCGCATGGGCGAGTCGACGAGCAGGACGGGCGCTCCGACCTCGGCGACAGCCCACGCCATCCGCTCGGGCGGGTAGCCGGGGTGGATCGGCGCGTACGCCCCGCCCGCCTTGAGGATCGCGAGCGTCGCCACGATGGTTTCGGCGGATCTGTCCAGCAGCACCGCGACGGGCGTCTCCGGGCCGACTCCGAGGCGGAGGAGAAGGTGCGCCAGCCGGTTCGCGCGCGCGTCCAGCTCGGCGTAGCCGAGGGACTCGCCGGCCGCGCGGACGGCGACGGCGTCCGGTGTCCTCGCCGCCTGCGCGGCGAAGCGGGCCGTGAGGGTGCCGGGGCGGCGGGCCGTGGCGGGGCCCTGCCAGTCGCGGAGGACCTTGGCGCGCTCGTCCTCGTCCAGCACGTCGATGCGGCCGAGGGGGAGGTCGGGGCGGTGGGCGATGGCGTCGAGGATGCGGGTGAGGCGGCGCATCAGGCGGGCCGCGCCGGCTTCGCCGCAGAAGTCGGCGCGGTGGTCGATGCGCAGGGACAGCCCCCGGCCCGGGACGGCGGCGAAGGTCAGCGGGTAGTGGGACGCGTCGTAGCCGTCGACGTCGTGGAGGGAGAGGCCGCCGAGGTCGGTTCCCGCGGCGTCCGGGTCGAAGGGGTAGTTCTCCAGGACGGTCATCGTGTCGAACAGGGTCCCGGTGCCGGTGAGCCGCTGGATGTCGGACAGGCCGAGGTGGTGGTGCTGCATCAGCGCGGCCTGCTCGTCCTGGAGGCGGGTCAGCGCGTCCGCGACGGTGTCGGCGGGACGGACGCGGACCCGGATCGGCAGCGTGTTGATGAACAGGCCGATCATCTGCTCGACGCCCGGGAGTTCGGGCGGCCGGCCGGAGACGGCGGCGCCGAACACCACGTCGGTCGAGCCGGTGAGGCGGCCGAGCAGCGTCCCCCAGGCGAGTTGCAGGACGGTGTTGAGGGTGACGCCCTGGGCGCGGGCTCGGGCGTTGAGCGCCGAGGTGAGCTCTTCGGTGAGGCGGGTCCGGACGCGCCCCGGGGCGCCGCTGCCCGGGTCGCCCGCGCCGGGGGCCACGAGGGTGGGTTCGTGGACGCCGTCGAGGGCGCGGCGCCAGGCGTCCTCCGCGGCGGCGCGGTCCTGCTGCGCGAGCCAGGCGAGGTAGCTCTTGTACGGGGCGACGCGCGGCATCCCGGTGTCGTCGCCTTTGGCGAGGTACAGCGCGAACAGTTCGGTCTGCAGGACGGGCGTGGACCAGCCGTCCAGCAGGATGTGGTGGTTGGTGAACACCATGCGGTGCAGGCCGTCCGCCAGCTTGACGAGCAGGAAGCGCAGCAGCGGCGGTCTCGCCATGTCGAACGGCCGGGCGCGCTCGGCGTCGGCCAGGTCCCGGGCCCTGGTCTCGCGCTCGGCCTCGGGCAGGGCGGACAGGTCCTCCTCCCGCCACGGCAGGCGGACCGTCCGGTGGACGACCTGGACGGGCGAGCCCTCCTTGCGCTGCCGGAAGCCGGCGCGCAGGTTGGCGTGCCGGCGCAGGAGGGTCGTAGCGGCGGCGCGCAGCGCGTCCACGTCGAGGGGGCCGCGCAGGTCGAACACGATCTGGGCGGTGTAGACGTCGTGGCCGGAGTCGTAGAGGGCGTGGAAGAACAGGCCCTGCTGTAGCGGGGACAGCGGGAGGATGTCCTCAAGCTGCGACGTGCTCACTCCAGCTCCCATTCGCCGTCGAGCTCGGCGGCGAGCTCGTCGATCTCCTCCTGGCTGACGTCGACCAGGGACAGGTCGGACGGGGTGAACCCGCCGACCGGCCCTTCGGCCGCGCCGCCGGTCACGTGCGCGACCAGGCCGCGCAGCGCCGCGTACCAGCGGCCGGCGAGGTCCTCGATCGCGGCGTCGTCGAACAGGCGGCCCGCCCACGTCCACGTCGCGGACAGCTCGGGGCCGTCCGGCAGGTCGCGGGTGTGCGCGTTGACCTCGATGGCGTGGACGAGGCCGAGCGCGTCGTCCTGGCCGGGGCCGAGGGCGGCGCCGTCGGCCTGGTCGGCGGGGCCCCAGTCGGTGGCCTCGGGCGCGGCGGAGCGGCCGAGGTAGTTGAACGCGATCTGCGGAGGCCGGCCGGGGCGGACGGCCTGGCCGAGGTAGCGGAGGAGCCCGTAGCCGATGCCGTTGTCGGGGATCTCGCGGAGTTGCTCCTTCACCCGCTTGAGGGCGGTGCCGACGGCCTGGCCGCCGTCGCGGACGTCGGCGGGGTCGACCCAGCCGGCGTCCAGGCGGACCGGGTGGATCGAGGTGAACCAGCCCGCGGTGCGGGACAGGTCGACACCGGGGACGATCTCCTCGCGGCCGTGCCCTTCGAGGTCGACCAGGACGGCCGTCTCGTCGGTGACGCCGCGGTCGCGCCGCCATTCGGCGACGGCGAGGGCGAGGCCGGTGAGCAGCACGTCGTTGGCCCGCCCGTGGAACGCGGCGGGGACGTCGGTGAGCAGCGGCCCGGTGACGTCGGCGGGCAGGTCGAGCGTGAGGTGCCGCGCCGTCCCGAACGTGTCGGCCGCGGGGTCCAGCGGGCGGGCGCCGAGGACCGGGTCAGGGGTGGCGAGGACGTCGTCCCAGAGCGGCGGCTCGGCCGCGCGCGCGGGGTCGGACGCCTCGGCGGCGAGGCGCTGCGCCCACCGGCGGAACGAGGTCGGCACGGGGTCGAGGTCTCCCCCGGCCCAGGCGGTGACGAGGTCCGGTAGGAGGATCCGCCAGGACACGCCGTCCACGGCCAGGTGGTGGAGGATCAGGAGAAGGCGCCCGGACTCGGCCGGACCGGCATCGAACCAGACGAGCTGCGCCATCGTCCCGGCGGCCGGGTCGAGGCGGCGGCGGGCCTCCTCCGCCTCGTCGGCGAGGACGGCCCGCAGGGACTCGGCGTCGAGGCCCGCGACGTCCACCCGGCGGACGAGCGCGGCGGCGTCGACGGTTCCCGGCTCGGTGACCTCGAAGTCGGTGCCGTCGACGCGGAGCCGGAGCATGTCGTGGTGGTCCAGGAGGGTCTGGAGCGCGACGGCCAGCCTGCCGGTGCCGAGGTCCGGCGGGACCTGGAGCAGGACCCGCTGGCTGTACCCGGCGACGGGGCCGTGGAGCTCCTGGAACCAGCGCATGATCGGGGTGGCCGGGATCCGGCCGATCCCCGCCCCGGGCGGTTCCGCTTCGATCCGCTCGCCTTGGCCGGCCGGTGTGGCGGTCGCGGCCAGTTCCTCGACGGTCTGATGCTGGAACACATCGCGCGGTGTGATGACCAGGCCCGCCTGGCGGGCCCGGGAGACCAACTGGATGGCGATGATCGAATCACCGCCCAGATCGAAGAACCCGTCATCGACCCCGACCCGCTCCAGGCCGAGCACCTCGGCGAACAACCCCGCGAGGGTCTCCTCTTCGGGAGTGCGGGGGGCGCGGGACGACACCTTGGCGGTGAAGTCGGGATCGGGCAGCGCCCTGCGATCCAGCTTCCCGTTCGCGGTGAGCGGCAGGGCGTCCAGCTCGACAACGGCCGCGGGAACCATGTGGGCGGGCAGCGAGCGTCCGGCGAAGCGGCGAAGGTCGGCGGTGTCGACCCCGTCGGCGACGACGTAGGCGATGAGCCGGTCGTCCCGGACGATCACGGCGGCGTCCCGGACGGTCTCGTGCCTGGTCAGGACCGACTCGATCTCACCCGGCTCGATCCGGAAACCGCGCAACTGAACCTGCTGGTCGACACGGCCCAGATATTCGAGACGGCCGTCCTTCAGCCAACGGCCGAGATCGCCCGTCCGATACATACGCGTCCCGGGCTCACCGTGCGGGTCGGCGACGAACCGTTCCGCTGACAGGCCAGGACGGTTCAGATAGCCCCGCGCCAGGCCCGCGCCAGCCACATACAGCTCACCGGCGACACCAGGGGGAACGGGCTGGAGGCGCCCATCGAGAACATAGACCCGCAGGTCGGGAATGCCGACACCGATGACACTGCCGGGCGCTGTGGCGGCTTGGACGCGGTCGAGCGCGAGGTAGGAGACGTGCACCGTCGTTTCGGTGATCCCGTACATGTTGACCAGCGTCGGAGCATCCTCCCCATGCCGGGAGTACCAGTCCTCCAACCGACCCAGATCCAGCGCCTCACCACCGAACACCACGTACCGCAACGCCAGATCAGCACCCGGGCGCTCTCGATCGGCCGCCATCAACTGATAGAACGCCGACGGCGTCTGGTTCAGGACCGTGACCCGCTCCCGCTCCAGAAGAGCAAGGAAGTCTTCCGGAGAACGAGACGTCAAGTACGGAACGACCACCAGTCGACCGCCGTACAGCAGCGACCCCCACAGCTCCCACACCGAGAAATCGAACGCGTAAGAGTGGAACAACGTCCACACATCATCCGACCCGAAACCGAACCACCCCTCCGTAGAGCGCAACAGCCGCACCACGTTCTGATGCGCAACCACCACACCCTTAGGACGCCCCGTCGAACCCGACGTGTAGATGACGTACGCCGGATGCTCCGGAGAGATGTCAAGACCAAGGTTCGTGTCGTCGAAGCCGGTCGCGTCGAGGTCTTCTGGGCCAAGGGTCAGAACCGGCTCAGCGTCCCGCACCATGTAGGCGATCCGATCCTCCGGATAGTCCGGATCGATCGGCACATACGCCGCACCCGCCTTCAACACCGCCAGGATCGCCACCACCAGATCCACCGAACGCGGCAACGCCAACGCAACAAACCGCTCCGGACCCACACCCCGCGCGACCAACCGCCGCGCAAGACGATTCGCCCTCCCATTCACCTCCGCATACGTCCACGACACACCCTCGAACGACACCGCCACCGCATCCGGACGAACCAACACCTGCGCCTCGAACAACGCCGGAATCGTCCCCCGCTCCCCGGCGGGCGCGTCGCCACCGGCCCAACGGCGCAGGAGGGTGCGGCGCTCGGTCCGGTCGAGGATCTCGGCGGCCGTGACCGGCGCGTCCGGGTCGGCGACGAGCTCGCGGACGAGGCGCTCGAAGCGCTCCGCGATCGTCTGCGCGGTGCCGGGGTCGAAGAGGTCGAGGGCGTATTCGAGACCGGCCTCGATCCCGCCGGGCGCCCCGTCGTCGCCGTGCCGTTCCTCTAGGTAGAGGGACAGGTCGTACTTGGCCACGCCCGCCGTGAGGGGTTCGGCGCCGCCGGTGAGGCCGTCCATTTCCAGCCGTGCCCCGGGGTTGTTCTGGAAGGACAGGACGACCTGGAACAGCGGGTGCCGCGCCATCGACCGCGCCGGGTTCAGGACCTCCACGAGCCGCTCGAACGGCAGATCCTGGTGCGCGTACGCGGCGAGGTCGGTCGCCTTCACCCGCGCGATCAGCTCGCGGAACGTCGGGTCACCGGAGGTGTCGGTGCGCAGGACGAGCATGTTCACGAACATGCCGACCAGGTCATCCAGGGCCTCGTCGGTGCGGCCCGCGATGGGAGCGCCGATCGGCACGTCCGTCCCGGCGCCGAGCCGGGTGAGCAGGGCCGCGTAGGCGGCCTGCATGACCATGAACAGGCTCGCGCCGCTTTCACGGGCCAGGGCCAGCAGCCCGGCGTGCAGGTCGGCGTCCAGGTCGAAGGCGTGCGTTCCGCCCCGGTAGGTCGCCTCGGCCGGACGCGGCCGGTCGGCCGGAAGCGCCAGCTCCTCCGGCAGCCCGCCCAGCGCGTCCCGCCAGTAGGCGATCTGCTTGGAGATCAGGCTGTCCGGGTCGTCCTCCGAACCGAACAGTTCGCGCTGCCACAGCGTGTAGTCGGCGTACTGGACCGGCAGCGGCGCCCACTGCGGCGCCCGGCCTTCCGCGCGGGCCGCGTAGGCGAGGACCACGTCGCGGGCGAGCGGCGCCATCGACCAGCCGTCCGCCGCGATGTGGTGCAGGACGAGCACGAGGACGTGCGTGTCGTCGCCGAGCGCGAAGAGCCGCGCCCGCAGCGGCGGCTCCACCGACAGGTCGAAGCCCTGCCCGGCGGCCGCGGCGAGCGCCGCCGGCAGCGCGTCCTCGCCGGTCTCGGTGACGTCGAGGCGGGGGCAAGCGTCCGCCGGGTCGAGCACGAGCTGCCGGGCGCTGCCCGTCCCGTCCGGGAAGATCGTGCGGAGCGACTCGTGCCGGGCGACGACGTCGGCGAGCGCCGCCCGCAGCGCGTCCAGGTCGAGCGCCCCGGTGAGGCGCAGCGCGACCGGCATGTTGAACGTCGCCGACGCGCCCTCGAACCGGTTGAGGAACCAGAGCCGCTGCTGCGCGTACGACAGCGGGACGACGTCGGGGCGCTCGGCCGGAACGAGCGGCGGGCGGACGTCGCCTGCCGCGTCCGCGAGGCGTCCGGCGAGGCCGGCGGGGGTAGGCGCCTCGAACAGCGCCCGGACGGGCAGCTCGGCGCCCAGCGCGGACCGAATCCTGCTGACGAGCCGGGTCGCGGTGAGCGAGTCGCCGCCGAGGTCGAAGAACCCGTCGTCCACGCCCACCCGTGGCACGCCGAGGACCTCGGCGAACAGCCCGCAGAGGATCTCCTCCTGCGGCGAGCGGGGCGCCCGGGCGGCGGGCGTGGCCGCGTCGGGGGCGGGCAGCGCGGACCGGTCCAGCTTGCCGTTGACGGTGAGCGGCAGGGCGTCCAGGACGGTGAGGGCCGGGACCATGAAGTCGGGGAGCCGCTCGGCCGCGTACCGGCGGACGGCGGCGACGTCGACGCCGGGCCCGGCGAGGTAGGCGGCGAGGCGCCGGTCCCCGGGCCGGTCCTCGCGAACGATCACGGCGGCCTGCGCGACCCCGGGGCATCCGGCGAGGACGCTCTCGATCTCGCCCGGCTCGACCCGGTAGCCCCGGATCTTGACCTGGTCGTCGGTGCGGCCGAGGTACTCGATCGTCCCGTCCGGGCGCCATCGGGCCAGGTCGCCGGTGCGGTACATACGGTCGCCGGGGGCGCCGAACGGGTCGGCGACGAACCGCTCGGCGGACAGGCCCGGCCGGTCGAGGTACCCGCGAGCGAGCTGGGCCCCGGCCAGGTACAGCTCCCCGGGGACGCCGGGCGGGACGGGCTGGAGCGCCGGGTCCAGCACGTACGCGCGGGTGTTGCGCTGGGGGGCGCCGACGGCCGGGCGCTCGCTGCGCGCGACCACCTGGTTCATCGTGTCGATCGTCGACTCGGTCGGCCCGTAGAGGTTGCGGGTGGTGAGCCCGGGGATCGCGCGGAGTTCGGCCCACAGGCTCTCGCCGATGGCCTCGCCGCCGAGGAGCAGGTGTGCGGGCAGGTGCCTGCCGTCGTCGTCCAGGAGGCCCGCTTCGCGGAGGGACGTGAAGTGCGACGGGGTGGTGTTCACCAGGTCGATCCGCTCGCGCGCCACGTACGCCGTGTACGCGTCCACGTCGCGGCGGGTCTCGTCGTCGATGAGGTGCAGCTCGTGGCCGTACATCATCCACAGCAGGCCCATCCAGGACGTGTCGAACGAGAACGACGCCAGATGGGCGAACCGCATCCTGCGCCCGCCGGCGGCCTCGATCGCCGGATCGATGAACGTGTCGCGGTGCGCCTCGAAGTAGTTGAGCAGTCCCGCGTGTGGAATCGTCACGCCCTTGGGCCGCCCGGTGGACCCCGACGTGTAGATGACGTACAGGCTGTTCGCCGCCCGCAGGGGCCGCACCCGCTCAGCGTCGGACGGGTCGTGCGCGGGCCGCCCGGCGGTGTCCGGGAAGTCGTCGGCCGTGATGGAGAGTGCCGGGCGGCAGTCGTCCAGCATGTAGGCGATGCGCTCGGACGGGTACTCCGGGTCGATCGGCACGTAGGCCGCACCCGCCTTGAGGACGCCCAGGATCGCGACGACGATGTCGGGAGTGCGCGGGAGGACGAGCGCGACGCGGTCCTCGGGGCCGATGCCCCGGGCGATGAGCTCGTGGGCGAGGCGGTTGGCGCGCTCGTTCAGGTCGGCGTAGGTCAGGCGCGTGTCGCTGCAGACGAGGGCGATGTCGGACGGGGTGCGGGCGGCCTGGGACTCGAAGAGGGCCGGGAGGCTCCCCTCCGGGACGTCGGCGGCGGTGTCGTTCCAGGCGGCAAGGGCCGCGCGTTCGGCGTCGCCGGCGAGGCCGACGCCGCCGATCGGGCGGCCGGCGTCTTCGGCGAACGCCTCCAGGAAACGCCGGACGCGGGCCAGCAGGGACTCGACGACCGGGTGTTCGAAGACGTCGGGCCGGTAGTGCAGGCGGAGCGACAGCCTCTCGCCGGGCACGGCCACGAACGACAGGGGGAAGTGGGTCGCGTCGTAGGAGTCGGCCTCGATGATGCGGACGCCGTTGAGGGACCCGTCCATCGAGGACGGGTCGAACGGGTAGTTCTCCAGCACCGTCATCGTGTCGAACAGCGCACCGCCGTGGCCCGCCGCGCGCTGGATGTCGGTGAGGCCGAGATGGTGGTGGGCGAGCAGCTCGGTCTGCTCGTCCTGGAGCCGCTCCATCAGCGTGCCGAGCGTCTCGTCCGGGCGGTACCGGACGCGGACCGGCAGCGTGTTGATGAACAGCCCGATCATCTGCTCGATGCCGGGCAGCTCGGGCGGGCGGCCGGACACGGTCGCGCCGAACACGACGTCGCTCGTCCCGAGGAGGCGCCCGAGGACGATGCCCCACGCGCCCTGCAGGACGGTGCTCAGCGTGACGCCGTGGCGGCGGGCCACGCGGGTGAGGCGGCGCGTGGTGCGCCCGTCCAGCTCGGTGACGGTCCGCTCGGGGCGTTCGGGGGCGCGGGCGGCGGCCTCGGGGGCGACGAGGCTCGGTTCCTCCACGCCGTCGAGAGCGCGGCGCCACGCCTCCTCGGCGGCGGCCCGGTCCTGCCGCGCGAGCCACGCCAGGTAGTCCTTGTACGGGGTGACGCGCGGCATCCCCGTGTCGTGACCGCCCTGCATGTAGAGCAGGAACAGCTCGGTCGCGAGGATCGGCGTGGACCACCCGTCCAGCAGGATGTGGTGGTTGGTGAGGACGAGCCTGAACCGCTCCGGCCCCATCCGGACGAGCACGAACCGCAGCAGCGGCGGCGAGGTCATGTCGAAGCCGCGCGCCCGCTCCCGCGCGACGACGGCGTCCGCCTCGGCGCCGGACGCGGTGATCTCCTCCCACGGTAGCTCGACCGTGCGCGGGACGACCTGGACGGGACGCGACAGGTCCTCGTGCCAGAACGCGGCGCGCAGGTTGGCGTGCCGCCGCAGGAGCGTCCCGGCGGCGGTCCGCAGCGCGGCGGTGTCCAGCGGCCCCTCAAGGTCGAGGGCGATCTGCGCGGTGTACACGTCGCCGTCGCCGGAGTCGAACAGGGCGTGGAAGAAGAACCCCTGCTGGAGCGGTGACAGCGGCAGGATGTCTTCGAGATCACCCCGGTTCACCACTTCTGCCTCCACGCGGTCTGCAGCCTGTCGATCTCGCCCTGGTCCAGGTCGACGAGCAGGTCCGACGGGGTGAAGCCGCCGGCCGCGCCGTCGGTGACGTCCGCGACCAGGGCGCGCAGCGCCGCGAACCAGCCCTCGGCCAGTTCCCGGACGTCGCCGGGGTCGAGCAGCCCGCCCGGCCACGTCCAGGTCGCCGACAGCTCGGGCCCGCCGGGCAGGTCGCGGGCGAGGGCGTTGATCTCCAGGACGTGCGCCATCGGCATGCGCGGGTCCTCGCCGGCGGGCAGCTCCTCGGCGGCGAGGGTCCAGTCGCCGCCCTCGTCGCCGCCGTCGACGCGGCCGAGGTAGTTGAACGCGATCTGCGCGGGCGGGGCCTCGGCCAGTTCCGCGTCGGCGTCGAGGTACCGCAGCAGCCCGTAGCCGAGGGCGTCCGGGACCGCCCTGAGCTGCTCCTTGACCTTCTTGACGGCGGCACCGCCGGTCGCGGTGCCCGCGTCCAGCCGGACGGGGTGGATCGAGGTGAACCAGCCGGCCGTGCGGGAGACGTCGGCGCCGGGGACGACGGCGTCGCGGCCGTGCCCTTCGAGGTCGACGAGGACGCCGGTGCCGCGCCCGCCGTGCCGCCTGCGCCTCTGGCCGAGAGCGACGGCGAGGCCGGTGAGCAGCACGTCGTTGACCCGCCCGTGGAAGGCCGCGGGGACGTCGGTGAGCAGCGGCCCGGTGACGTCCGCGGGCAGGTCGAGGGTGAGCGAGCGGGCGCGGGCCGCGACGTCCGTGCGCGGGTCCAGCGGGCGGTGCGCGAGGTTCGCCGGCGGGCCGTCGACGATGTCGAGCCAGTCCTCCACCTGGTCCGCGCTCCGCTCGACGGCCGCGAGCTTCTGCGCCCAGCGGCGGAACGACGTCCCCACGGGCTGGAGCTCTCCCCCGGCCCAGGCGGTGACGAGGTCGGGCAGGAGGATCCGCCAGGACACGCCGTCCACGACGAGGTGGTGGAGGACGGCGAGGAGGCGCCCCTGCTCCAGGCCCGCGTCGAACCAGACGAGCTGCGCGACCGCTCCGGAGGACGGGTCGAGGCGGTCGCGGGCGGCGGCGGCCTGCTCGGCGATGACGGTGGAGAGCTTGTCGGCGTCCAGACCCGCGACGTCGACGCGGGTGACCAGGTCCCGCGCATCGGACGAGCCCGGCGGGCGGACGACCGGCTGCCAGTGCCCGCCGTCCACGTCCAGGCGGAGCCGGAGCATGTCGTGGTGGTCCAGGAGGGTCTGGAAGGCGGCGGTGAGCCGCTCGATCCCGAGGTCGGGCGGGGTGCGCAGCAGCATCGACTGGTGGAAGCGCCGGATCAGCGACGCGTCGCCGCCGACCCGCTCGCGAAGCCAGGCGACGATCGGGGTGACCGGGACGGGCCCGACACCGGCGCCGGGCGGTTCCGTCTCGATCCGCTCGTTTTCGCCGACCGGTGTGGCGGTCGCGGCCAGTTCCTCGACGGTCTGATGCTGGAACACATCGCGCGGTGTGATGACCAGGCCCGCTTGGCGGGCCCGGGAGACCAACTGGATGGCGATGATCGAATCACCGCCCAGATCGAAGAACCCGTCATCGACCCCGACCCGCTCCAGGCCGAGCACCTCGGCGAACAACCCCGCGAGGGTCTCCTCCTCGGCAGTGCGCGGGGCGCGGGACGACACCTTGGCGGTGAAGTCGAGATCGGGCAGCGCCCTGCGATCCAGCTTCCCGTTCGCGGTGAGCGGCAGGGCGTCCAACTCAACAACGGCCGCGGGAACCATGTGGCTGGGCAGATGCTCGCCCGCATGGCGGCGCAGCTCGGACGAGTCGACGTCGTTGCCCACCACATAGGCGATGAGCCGGTCGTCCCGAACGATGACGGCAGCACCGTGGACGGTCTCGTGCCTGGTCAGGACCGACTCGATCTCACCCGGCTCGATCCGGAAACCGCGCAACTGAACCTGCTGATCGGCACGGCCCAGATATTCGAGACGGCCGTCCTTCAGCCAACGGCCGAGGTCACCCGTCCGATACATACGAGTCCCGGGCTCACCGTGCGGGTCGGCGACGAACCGTTCCGCTGACAGGCCAGGACGGTTCAGATAGCCCCGCGCCAGGCCCGCGCCAGCCACATACAGCTCACCGGCGACACCGGGCGCGACCGGCTGGAGACGGTCGTCCAGGACGTAGATGCGCAGGTCGGGGATGCCGACACCGATCACGCTGCCAGGTGCGGTCGCCGCGTAGGCGCGGTCGAGCGCGAGGTAGGAGACGTGCACCGTCGTTTCGGTGATCCCGTACATGTTGACCAGCGTCGGAGCATCCTCCCCATGCCGGGAGTACCAGTCCTCCAACCGACCCAGATCCAGCGCCTCACCACCGAACACCACGTACCGCAACGCCAGATCAGCACCCGGGCGCTCTCGATCGGCCGCCATCAACTGATAGAACGCCGACGGCGTCTGGTTCAGGACCGTGACCCGCTCCCGCTCCAGAAGAGCAAGGAAGTCTTCCGGAGAACGAGACGTCAAGTACGGAACGACCACCAGTCGACCGCCGTACAGCAGCGACCCCCACAGCTCCCACACCGAGAAATCGAACGCGTAAGAGTGGAACAACGTCCACACATCATCCGACCCGAAACCGAACCACCCCTCCGTAGAGCGCAACAGCCGCACCACGTTCTGATGCGCAACCACCACACCCTTAGGACGCCCCGTCGAACCCGACGTGTAGATGACGTACGCCGGATGCTCCGGAGAGATGTCAAGACCAAGGTTCGTGTCGTCGAAGCCGGTCGCGTCGAGGTCTTCTGGGCCAAGGGTCAGAACCGGCTCAGCGTCCCGCACCATGTAGGCGATCCGATCCTCCGGATAGTCCGGATCGATCGGCACATACGCCGCACCCGCCTTCAACACCGCCAGGATCGCCACCACCAGATCCACCGAACGCGGCAACGCCAACGCAACAAACCGCTCCGGACCCACACCCCGCGCGACCAACCGCCGCGCAAGACGATTCGCCCTCCCATTCACCTCCGCATACGTCCACGACACACCCTCGAACGACACCGCCACCGCATCCGGACGAACCAACACCTGCGCCTCGAACAACGCCGGAATCGTCCCCCGCTCCCCGGCGGGCGCGTCGCCACCGGCCCATTCACCGAGGATCAGGGACCGCTCCTCCGGCGCCAGTACGTCGGCGGACCCGATGGGCGCGTCCGGGTCGGCGAGGAGCGCCGCGAGGTACCGCTCGAAACGCTCGATGAGGCGCTGCGCGGTGGACGGGTCGTAGAGGTCGAGCGCGTACTCCAGCTCGCCGTCGAGCCCGTCCTCCCGCTCGGTGAGGATCATGAGCAGGTCGAACCGGGACACGCCCGCGCTCAGCGGCTCCGGCTCGGCACTGAAGCCGGGCATCTCCAGCCGTGCCCCGGGATTGTTCTGGAAGGTGAGCCCGATCTGGAACAGCGGGTGGCGGGCCAGGTGGCGTGGGGGGTTGAGCACCTCGACGAGCCGCTCGAACGGGACGTCCTGGTGCGCGTACGCGGCGAGGCCGGTCTCCCGGGCCCGCCCGACCAGTTCCCGGAACGTCGGGTCACCGGAGGTGTCGGTCCGGAAGACGAGCATGTTCACGAACATGCCGACCAGGTCGTCCAGGGCCTCGTCGGTGCGGCCCGCGATCGGCGAGCCGATCGGCACGTCCGTCCCGGCGCCGAGCCGGGTGAGCAGGGCGGCGAACGCGGCCTGGGCGACCATGAACGGGCTGGCCCCGGTCTCCTGCGCGATCTTCAGCAGGCCGGCGTGAACGTCCGCGCCCAGCCGGAACCGGGCCGTCCCGCCCCGGTAGGACGCCTCCGCCGGACGCGGCCGGTCGGCCGGAAGCGCCAGCTCCTCCGGCAGCCCGCCCAGCGCGTCCCGCCAGTAGGCGATCTGCTTGGAGATCAGGCTGTCCGGGTCGTCCTCCGAACCGAAGAGATCCTGCTGCCACAGCGTGTAGTCGGCGTACTGGACCGGCAGCGGCGCCCACTGCGGCGCGTGGCCCCCGGCCCGCGTGGCGTAGGCGGTGATGAAGTCGCGGGCCAGCGGCGCCATCGACCAGCCGTCGCCGCCGATGTGGTGCATGAGCAGCAGCACGACGTGCTCCCGCGGCCCGACCCGGAACAGGTGGGTGCGCAGCGGCGGCTCGGCGGAGATGTCGAAGGCGTACCCGGCGGCCATGGCGAGCCGCGCCGGCAGCTCCGCCTCGGTCGTCTCGGTGACCTCCAGCTCGGGCCGGGCGGCGGCCGGGTCCAGGATGAGCTGGCGGGGCACTCCCCCGGCGTCCGGCAGGATCGTGCGGAGCGACTCGTGCCGGGCGACGAGGTCGCCGACGGCGGCGCGGAGCGCGTCCGCGTCCAGCGGCCCGCGGATGCGCAGCGCGACCGGCATGTTGTAGGTCGCGGACGGCCCCTCGAACCGGCTGAGGAACCAGAGGCGCTGCTGCGCGTACGACGGCGGGATCACCTCGGGGCGGTCCCGCGGCTCCAGCGGCGGGCGCCCGGGTGAGGCGCCGCCGCCCAGCACCGCGGCGAGGCCCACCACGGTCGGGGCCTCGAACAGCGCGCGGACGGGCAGCTCGACGTCGAGCATGCGGCGGATCCGGCTGACGACCCGCATCGCGACGAGCGAGTTGCCGCCGAGCGCGAAGAAGTCGTCGTCGGCGCCGACCCGGTCCACGCCGAGCAGGTCGGCGAAGACGGCGGCGACGGCCCGCTCGGTATCCCCGGACGGGGCGCGGTAGTCGGTCGCCGGAACGATCGCCAGGTCCGGCTTCGGGAGCGCCTTGACGTCGACCTTGCCGTTCGGGGTCAGCGGCATCTCGTCCAGGACGACGATCGCGGCGGGCACCATCGACTCGGGCAGGCTCTCGCGGACGTGGGCGCGCAGCTCCTCGGGATCGGGCGTCATGCCGGGCGCCGCGACGACGTACGCGACGAGCCGCTTGTCCACCGGGCCGTCCTCGGCGGCCTCGACGCCGGGCAGATCCAGCCCCTCGACGGTGACCGTGCCGCCCGACGCGACGGCGGCCTCCAGCGTCCGCCGGAACAGGCCGGTGAGACGTTCGGCCGTGGCCCGGTCGAACAGGTCGAGCGCGTATTCGAGGGTTCCCGCGAACCCGCCCGAGCCGTCGGCGGCGTCCTCCAGGAGGAACTCCAGGTCGAACTTCGCGACGCCGGCGTCCACCGGCTCGACCGCGACGTCCAGGCCGGGCAGCTCGACGGACGCCTCGGGGTTGTTCTGCAGGGTCAGCATGACCTGGAAGAGCGGGTGCCGCGCCAGCGACCGGACCGGGTTGAGCACCTCGACGAGCCGCTCGAACGGGACGTCCTGGTGCGCGTAGGCGGCGAGGTCGGTCTCCCGGACGCGGGCGAGCAGCTCCGCGAACGAGGGGTCGCCGGAGGTGTCGGTCCGCAGCACCAGGGTGTTGACGAAGACGCCGACGAGGTCGTCCAGGGCTTCGTCGGTGCGGCCGGCGACGGGCGAGCCGATCGGCACGTCCGTCCCGGCGCCGAGCCGGGTGAGCAGGGCCGCGTAGGCGGCCTGCAGGACCATGAACACGCTGACCTGGTGGTCGCGGGCGAGCGTGCGCAGCCCCTCCGCCAGCTCCGCCGGGAGCTCGAAGGCGACCTGCCCGCCCCGGTAGGACGCGCGGTCGGGGCGCGGGCGGTCGTGCGGCAGCCTGATCTGGTCGGGCAGCCCGGCGAGGGCGTCCTTCCAGTAGGCGATCTGGCGCGCGGCGAGGCTGCCCGGGTCGTTCTCGTCGCCGAGCAGCTCGCGCTGCCAGAGCGCGTAGTCGGCGTACTGGACGCCGAGCGGCGCCCACCCGGGGGCGGCGCCGCCGCGGCGGGCCAGGTAGGCGGTGATGACGTCCCGGGCGAGCGGCGCCATCGACCAGCCGTCGCCGGCGATGTGATGCAGGACGATGAGGAGCAGATGCTCGTCCTCGCCCAGGCGGTAGAGGTGGGCGCGCACCGGGAGGTCGCTCGCGAGGTCGAAGCCGCGGGTGGCGTCCCTGAACAGCGCGCTCTGGAGGTCGTCGGGCTCGGTGACCTCCAGCCGCGGCTCGGCCTCGTCCGGCGCGAGGATCACCTGGTGCGGCTCGCCGTCGGCCTCGCCGAACAGGGTGCGGAGCGACTCGTGCCGGGCGACGACGTCGCGCAGCGCGTCCCGCATCGCGTCCCGGTCGACCGCGCCGGTGAGCCGCAGCGGGATCGGCAGGTTGTAGGTGGCGGTGGGCCCTTCGAGCCGGTTCAGGAACCAGAGCCGCTCCTGCGCGTGCGACACCGGCAGCGGCACGGGGCGTTCCGCCGCCCGCAGCGCGGGACGTTCCGCGGCGCCGGCGGACGCGATGTACTCGGCGAGGCCCGCGACCGTCGGCGCCTCGAACAGGGCCCGGACCGGGAGCTCCACGTTCAGCGCGGCGCGTGCGCGGGCGACGACGCGGGTCGCCTTCAGGGAGTCGCCGCCGTGGTCGAAGAACCCGTCGTCGACGCCGACGCGCTCCAGGCCGAGGACGCTCGCGAAGATCCCGCAGAGGATCTCCTCGCGGGCGTCGCGCGGCCCGCGGGCGGTGAGGCCGGTGGCGAAGTCCGGTTCGGGCAGCGCGGCCCGGTCGAGCTTGCCGTTCGGCGTGAGCGGCATGGCGTCCAGCACGACGATCGCGGACGGCACCATGTGGTCCGGCAGCGTCCGCGCGACGAACGCGCGCAGCTCGGCGGGACCGGCGGCGCCGACGACGTACCCCGCGAGGACGGTGTCGCCGACCGCGTCCCGGCGGGCGACGACCACGCTCTGCTTCACGGCGGGGTGGGCCGACAGCGCGGCCTCGATCTCCCCCAGCTCGATCCGGAAGCCGCGGACCTTCACCTGGTGGTCGAGGCGGCCCAGGTACTCGATGTGCCCGGCGCGGTTCCAGCGGACGAGGTCGCCCGTCCGGTACATCCGCTCGCCGGGTCCGCCGTACGGGCACGCGACGAACCGGTCCGCGGTCAGGCCGGGGCGGCGCAGGTAGCCGCGCGCCAGGCCGTCGCCCGCGACGTACAGCTCGCCCGGCACGCCGACCGGGACGGGCTTGAGCCGGTCGTCCAGCACGTAGGCGCGGGTGTTGGCCATCGGGCGGCCGATCGGCGCGTTCCCCTCGGCGTTGCCGTCGTCGTGCCAGCCGGTGACGAAGATCGTCGCCTCGGTGGGGCCGTAGATGTTGGAGATCCGGGCGTCCGGCAGCAGCGCCCGGAGGTCCCGGACGAGCTGCGGCGGCAGCGCCTCCCCGCCGAGCGCCACGTACTCGGCCTCCAGCCGGACCTGGGGGGACGCCCCCGCGGCGCCGGCGCCGTCCCGGCCGACGCGCGCCAGCAGCACCGCGACCACCGACGGGACGCCGCTGATCAGCGACCCGGACCAGCCGCCGCGCTCGGCGATCTCCAGCAGGTCGCGGACGACCTCGATCTCGCCGCCGACGGTGAGCGGCACCAGCCACTCGAACACCGACACGTCGAAGTTGAGGGACGTGGAGAACAGGACCCGCCGCATGCTGCCGGGCCCGTAGCGCTCCATCGACTCGGCGCAGAAGTCGACGAGGTTGGCGTGGGAGATGACGACGCCCTTGGGGCGGCCCGTCGAGCCGGACGTGTAGATGATGTACGCCGGGTTGGCGGGACGCAGCCGCCGGACCCGTTCGGCGTCGGTGACGTCCTTCTCGGAGAGCCCCTCGAATGAGAGCGCGTCGAGCTCGACGCGGGGCGTCCCGCCGGGCAGCGCGGCGCCGCCGGCGGTGATGACGCAGGCGGGGGCGGCGTCCTCCAGCATGTAGGCGATGCGGTCGGGCGGGTACGCCAGGTCGATCGGCTGGTATCCGGCGCCCGCCTTCAGCACGGCCAGCGCCGCCACGACCAGGTCGGCGCCGCGCGGCAGCGCGAGGGCGACGAAGTCCTCGGCGCCGACCCCGCGCCCGACCAGATGGCGGGCGAGGCGGTTCGCGCGGGCGTTCAGCTCGGCGTAGGTGAGCCGGGTACCGCGGTCGACGACGGCGGTGGCGTCCGGTGTCCGGGCGGCCTGCGCTTCGACCAGCTCGGGGACGACGGCCGGCTCGACGGGCACCGCCGTGTCGTTCCACTCGTCCAGGACGAGGGAGCGCTCGGCGTCGTCCAGCAGCTCGACCTCGCGGAGCGGGGTGGACGGGTCGGCGTCGCCGAGGGTGCGCAGGAACCGGACGTAGCGGTCCCGGTGCGTGGAGACCTCGTCCGCGGTGTAGAGGTCGGGGTGCGCCTCGAAGTCGATGCGCATGCCGGCGCCGTCGAAGTTGTCGTAGATGTTGATCGACAGGTCGTCGATCGGCCCGATCGTGATCGCGTGCATCTTCGCCGGCAGGCCCGCGAAGTCCAGCCGGTAGTCGAAGGCCATGACGTTGATGACGGGCCCGTAGAGGCGGCGGCGCTCGCCGAGGAGCTTCAGGTCGCGCAGCAGGTCCTCGCGCCGGTACCGCTGGTGGCGCAGGGCCCGCGCGGTCGCCCGCGTCACCGTGCGGACGAGGTCCTCCACCGTCATGTCCGGGCGGACGCGCACCCGCAGCGGCAGGATCGTGGCCAGCATCGCCGGGGTGTCCAGCGCCACCTGCGACGTGCGGCCGGTGACGGCGAGGCCGAGGATGACGTCCTCGGTGCCCGTCATCCGCGCCACGTACGCGGCGGTCGCGGCGATCGCGAGGCCCTGCGTGGCGGTGCGCAGCCGGCGGGCGCCCGCGGCCAGCCCGGCGGTCTCGTCCGGCGGGACGACCGTGACCAGGCTGAGGTAGTCCGCGGTCGGCTCGGCCATCTCCTCCGCGAGCGACACCGCGACCGGCTTGTCGGCGAACCGCTCGGTCCAGTAGGCGCGGTCTCGCTCGAACCTCTCCGACGCCCGGTAGGCCTCCTCGTCGGCCAGAACCTTCCGGTAGTCGCCGAGCTCGGCGGGGACGTACTCGCCGCCGTTCGCCAGCGACGTGTACACCTCGGCGGCGCGGCGGCTGATCAGCGAGCCGCTGTGGCCGTCCTGGATCACGTGGTGCGCGCGGATGAACCACCAGTGCCGGTCCGCGGACAGGCGCAGCAGGGCCGTGACGTACAGCCGGTCGGCGTCCAGCGGCAGCGGCGCCGCCATCCGCCCCCTGATCCACGCCCGCGCGGCGGCCTCCGGGTCGGGCTCGCCGGACAGGTCGACGAGCGGGATCGTCGCGGTCGCGTCCGGGTCCAGGATCTGGTGCGGCACGCCGTCCAGCTCGGCCAGCCGGGCGGTGAGGGCCGGCACCTCGTGGACGGCGCTGCGCGCCACCCGGTCGAACAGCTCGTGGTCGACCGGGCCTTCGATCTCGATGTACTGCGCGATGTGGATCGGCGTCTCGGGCGCCAGTTGCTGCGCGTACCAGACGCTCTTCTGGGCGGCCGAAAGAGGAACGTACTTGGTGGACATCAAGCGGCACTTTCGGGATCGCAGGGGACTCGCATTACGCCTGGCATCGGGACCGGCAAGGCGCCGGGATGCAGAAATTCAAAGAGAATGACCACAGAACTGACCGGGTTTCCCCGTCCCCTTTCACCCCGAGTCCCTTCCGGGTACGCGATCGGCCCGCGCGATCCCGGAGTCAACGCCCTGTGTTCCCGCCAATACGGAGCGCCGCCGCTTTCCGTACTCGACCGGACCCGCCCTCGACCCACGTCCTACTCAGGAGTAGCGGGGTCACAGTCAACCAGCCTGTCACATGGCTCGCAATCCCCTCAAAAGCAGAACTTGGCCCGTCCCATTGCTAACAGGAGTGACAAAACGGCCGGCCGGGCGCGCGTATCCGGCGAGGACTGACGCTCACCCGATGACAAAGGTTGGCAACCGAATCCGGTCAGCTCGATTACGCAGAGTAAATGGCAGGGGCCCTACCTGGGCGGGTACTCGTGCACCACGACCGCCGCGGCCCGCACCGCCGGGTGCCGCTGCAGCACCGCCTCGATCTCGCCCAGCTCCATCCGCACTCCGGCGATCTTGACCTGGCGGTCGACGCGTCCCAGGTACTGCAGGGTGGGCCGGTCCTCGCCGCCCGCGCCCGCCGGCAGCAGCTTCACCGCGTCGCCCGTCCGGTACAGGCGGCCGGTCGGGGACGATCCGAACGGGTCGCGGTAGAACGCCTCGCGGGTCCGCTCGTCGTTGCCGATGTAGCCGCGCCCGACGACCAGGCCGCCCACGAACAGCTCGCCGGTCTCCCCCACGTCGCACGCCGCCCACGTGCCGTCGTCCTCGGCACGGAGCACGTACAGGCGCGCGTTGACGATCGGGGTGCCGATCGGCAGCCGGAGAAGCCCCAGGTCACCGGAGGTCACGGCGTGGTGGGTGACGTCGTCGGAGCATTCGGTCGGGCCGTAGGCGTTGAGGAGCCGGGCGTGCGGCATCGCCTCCAGCCAGCGGCGCGACAGCTCCACCGGCAACTCCTCGCCGGTGGCGATCATCCAGCGGAGGTTCGGCAAGGGTCGTTGCCGGGGGGTCTGGGGGGTCGTCCCCCCAGATGGGAAGGGTCGTTGCCGGGGGGCCTGGGGGGTCGTCCCCCCAGATGGGAAGGGCCGTTGCCGGGGGGCCTGGGGGGTCGTCCCCCCAGGATGAGCCGACCCGGGGGCGAGATCGTCCAGGAGGTGCCTGACCATGGTGGGAACGAGCTCGACGACCGTGATGCCCTGCTCGTCCACCGCACGGGCGAAGGCCGCCGGGTCGTGGCCCGTCGCGTCGCCGATGACGTCCACCCGTCCGCCGAGCAGCAGCGGGCTGAGCATCTGCCAGATCGAGATGTCGAAGCCGAGCGGCGCGGTGAACGCGACGACGTCCGCGCCGGTCAGCTCCAGGTCGATGTTCTTCGCCCAGAGGTGGTTGAGCATGCCGCGGTGCTCGACGACCGCGCCCTTGGGGCGGCCCGTCGAACCCGAGGTGAACAGCACGTACCGGGGCTGGTCGGGGGCGGCCGGCCGCGGCTCGCCCGCCCAGGGGGCGAGGCCCTCGGCCGCGGCGGCGCGGACCACGCGGCAGCCGGCCTCGGCGGCGCCCTCCAGCAGGGCGGGGGCGGTCGCCCCGGCGTCGACCGCGACCAGCACGGACGCCTCCGCCTGGTCGAGGACGTCGCGGACGCGGCCCGCCGGCCAGGTCTCGTCGGCCGGGACGTAGAGGGCGCCGACCAGCTCGATCGCGAGGAACGCGGCGATGACCGACGCGCACCGCCCGCCGCCGACGCCGACCACCGTGCCGGGTTCGACCCCCTCCCGCTCCAGGAGCGCGGCCAGGCGCCGGGCCTCGGCGGCCAGTTCCCCATAGGAGAGCGACCGGTGCTCGTCGGTCACGGCGGGACGGTCCCGCTCGGCGGCGAACCGCTCCACGCGGGTGATGACGGGGTCAGCCAGGTCGACGTCCCGTTCCCGCAGCATCCCGTGCCGCGCGGCCAGCTCGCGGGCCCGCCGGGCCTCTGCCGCGGACACGTCCAGGGCGGGCAGCCCGGCCAGGGGGAGCAGCCGGTCCACGGCGGGTCCGCGAGCACTCATCATTACTCTCCGTGATGTAGAACTTCTCCGCTGTAACAGCAATACAAGCGGGGCCATAGCTTATGTCCGACACCCGGCAGAAGCACCTCGCATTCTGCCCTACCGGCGGGTAATCAGGGGGTTGCGGCGGCAAGATGCGCGAAGGTACCGTGATGAGCCGCCATGGCTCTGGCGTGAAGCCCGCGGCGAGCTTTCGGGGGAAGATGAGGGAATTGCTTCTTCATTTCAGGGTGGCAGCGTGCCGATAATAACCTCGCCGCAGGATTTCAATGTCGACGACCTTTACGTCGATCTGCGGCATGTCATCGAGCGCCCGCTCTACCTCAAATGCGAGGGCTTCAATTTCGCCGGCTCGGTGAAGCTGAAGGCGGCCGCGGCGATGGTGGAGGCGGCCGTCCGGGAGGGCGCGATCACCCCGGAATCGATCATCGTGGAGTCGTCGTCGGGCAACCTCGGTATCGCGCTCAGCCTGATCGCCGCGAGCCGCGGGCTGCGGTTCGTCTGCGTCACCGACCCGCGCTGCAACGCGGCGTCGATGCGGGTCATGCGGGCGCTCGGCGCGGAGGTGCGCGTCGTCTCCGGCACGGACGCCAACGGCGGCTACCTCGGAGGGCGCATCAAGTACGTCCAGGAGCTGTGCGCGGAGGACGCGCGGTACGTGTGGCTGAACCAGTACGCCAACCGGAACAACTGGCTGGCGCACTACAGCGGGACCGCTCCAGCGATCGACCGTGAGTTCCCCGACCTGGAGGTCCTCTTCGTCGGCGCCGGGACGACCGGCACCCTGATGGGCTGCGCCCGCTACTTCCGGGAGCACGGGCGGCCGGTCACGATCGTGGCGGTGGACGCGGTCGGCTCCGTCACGTTCGGCGGCATCCCCGAGCGCCGGATGGTGCCGGGCCTCGGCACCAGCAGCAAGCCCGCGCTGGTGGACGAGGCGTACATCGACGACGTGGTCCACGTCCCCGAGACCGACACGATCCGGACCGTGCACGCGCTCGCGGCGCGGGGGTTCCTGTTCGGCGGCTCCACCGGGACCGTCGTGTCGGGCGCGTCCCGCTGGCTGGCGGAGAAGTACCCCGGCGAGGACCCGATCGCGGTGGCCATCGCCCCCGACCTCGGTGAGCGGTACCTGGACTCCCTCTACGAGGAGAGCTGGGTGCGCGAGCACTTCGGCGACCTCGCCGCGATCCTCGGCGACTGATCATCTAGACGACACGGAGTTTCCATGACGCAGGCCCCCACTTTCGCCGTGATCTCCGGCGAGCAGGTCCACGACGCGGTCGCCGGGCGCGAGCGGGAGGTCACCCGGATGGTCGAGGCGGCCTACCGGCTGCACGGCGAGGGCCGGACCGTCAACCCCGACTCCTACTTCCTGCGGTTCCCCGACCGGCCGTCCGACCGGATCATCGCCCTGCCGGCATCGGTGCGCGGCGACGTCGGCGTGCACGGCATCAAGTGGATCTCCAGCTTCCCCGGCAACGTCGCGAACGGCGTCCCGCGCGCGTCGGCGGTGCTGATCCTGAACGACGCCGAGACCGGCTACCCGTTCGCGTGCCTGGAGAGCTCGATCATCTCCGCGGCGCGCACCGCCGCGTCCGCCGCCCTCGCCGCCGCCGCCCTCGCCGACGCCCGCGGGTCCCGGCCGCGCCGCGTCGGCTTCGCCGGGGTCGGCCTGATCGCCCGGTACATCCACACCTACCTGGCGGGGAACGGCTTCACGTTCGACGAGCTCGCGATCCACGACCTCTCCCGCGAGCACGCCGAGGGCTTCCAGGGGTATCTGGAGCGGTCGGAGAAGGGCCGGATCACGATCCACGCGTCGGCGGAATCGCTGATCCGCTCGTCCGACCTGGTCGTCTTCGCGACCGTCGCCGGCGAGCCGCACGTGCACGACCCGGCCTGGTTCGCGCACGGCCCGCTCGTCCTGCACGTGTCGCTCCGCGACCTCTCCCCCGAGATCATCCTGTCGTCCTGCAACATCGTGGACGACGTCGAGCACTGCATGAAGGCGAACACGTCCCCGCACCTGGCCGAGCAGCGGGTCGGCAACCGCGACTTCGTCGACGGGACGCTCTACGACGTCCTCACCGGGAAGACCGCGCCGCCCGCCGGCAAGCCGGTGGTGTTCTCACCGTTCGGGCTCGGCGTCCTCGACCTCGCCGTGGCGAAGTACGTGTACGACCACGTGTCGTCGTCGGGCTCGCTGAACACCGTCCCGGGTTTCTTCCATGAGATGAAGCGCTACGGCTGACGCCCGGTCGCGGCCAGGGACCCGAGCAGGGTCAGGGCCTCGCTGCTCGCCGACCCCGGTTCCGCGTGGTAGACGACGAGCTCCTGCCCGGGGCTCGACCGGACGTCGAACGTCTGCATGGTCAGGGTCAGCGGCCCGGCGTCGCGGTGCCGGAACCGCTTGCGTTCGAGCGCCTTGCCGCGAGCGTCGTGCCGCGCCCACAGCTCGGCGAACTCGGGGCTGCGTTCGAGCATCTCGGTGAGGACTTCGCGGACCCGCGGGTCGTGGGGCGCCTCGCCGTGGCCCAGCCGGAAACCGGCCACGCTGTTGCGGGCGACCTCGCGCCAGTCCTGGTAGAACGTCCGGGCGGCCGGGTCGGTGAAGACCACGTGCATGAGGTTGCGCGAGTGCGCCCAGTCGTGGAACAGCGCGTCGGCGATCGCGTTCGACGCGAGCACGTCGTAGGCGCGGTTGTAGACGATCGCGGGGTTGTCCGGCCACGCGTCCATGAGCTGGAGCAGGCCCGGATCGACGTGGTCGGTGCCCGCGCCGGCGCGCGAGCGCGGGCTGAGCCCGGCCAGGCGGAACAGGTGCGCGCGGCCGTCCTCCGCCAGCCGGAGGGCGGCGGCCAGCGCGTCGATCACCTGCGCCGACGGGGCCTTCTCCCGGCCCTGTTCGAGGCGGACGTAGTAGTCGACGCTGACCCCCGCGAGCATCGCGACCTCCTCGCGCCGCAGCCCTGGGACCCTGCGGAACCCGGTGGCGGGGAGGCCCACCTCGTCCGGTGTCACCCGGGCCCGCCGGGCGGAGAGGTAGGCGCCGAGTTCGGTGCGCGTCATGCCGCCATCGTAGGTCGCGGGCCACGAGGGTTCCTGGGTGCGGCACTCCCAGGAACCCCGCGACCTGCCACATCGCCGGCAGAACGACCACGGTGGTGGCCATGGCAACGAATCCATCGAAGGTCGTCCTGGTCACGGGCGCCAGCAGCGGTATCGGCGAGGCCGTCGCCGCCCGGCTCGTCAAGGAGGGCCACCGCGTGGTCGCGGGGGCGCGGCGGACCGACCGCCTCCAGGCGCTCGCCGACCGCTGCGGCGCCGGCCTGGACCCGGTGCGGCTGGACGTGACCGACCGGGCGGACGTCGCCGCGTTCGTCCAGGGCGCCCGCGACCGGCACGGGCGGGTGGACGTCCTGATCGGCAACGCCGGGGTCATGCCGCTGTCGCGGCTGGACTCGCTCCTCGTCGACGAGTGGGACCGGATGATCGATGTGAACGTCCGGGGCCTCCTGCACGGGATCGCCGCGGCCCTGCCCGTCTTCGCCGCGCAGGGCGGCGGGCACTTCGTCACGGTCGCGAGCGTCGGCGCGCACGAGGTCGTCCCGACCGGCGCCGTCTACTGCGGCACCAAGTACGCCGCGTGGGCGATCACCGAGGGGCTGCGCCAGGAGTGCGACCCGTCGATCCGCGTCACGACCGTCTCGCCCGGCGTGGTCACGTCCGAACTCGCCGACTCCATCACCGACCCCGGGGCCGCGGAGATGATGCGCACCTTCCGGGCGAACGCCATCGCCCCGGACGCCGTCGCCGACGCGGTCTCCTACGCCCTCTCCCAGCCGGACGGCGTCGACGTCAACGAGATCGTCGTCCGCCCGTCCCGCCAACGACCGTGAAGGAATCCACCGTGTCACTCCCGTCCACCTGGGACCTCACCGGCCGCGTCGCCGTCGTCACCGGCGCCGCCCGCGGCATCGGCCGCGCCACGGCCCTCCTCCTCCGCGACCGAGGCGCCCGCCTGGTCGTCACCGACCGCTCCGAGGCCGTCGAGGACCTCGCGTCCGGCACCGTGGCGGCCCTGGTCGGCGACGTCGCCGACGAGGACCTCGCCCGCTCGACCGCGCAGCTCGCCCTCGACCGGTTCGGACGCCTCGACATCCTGGTCAACAACGCCGGCCGCACCCTCAACAAGCCGATCACCGAGACGACCGTCGAGGACTTCGAGGACATCCTGCGCGTCAACGCGCGCGGCAACTTCGTCCAGGCCCGCGAGGCGTTCCGCGCGATGGACGCCGGCGGCGGCGGCGCGATCGTGTCGATCGCGTCCGTCTCCTCGGTCGTCGCGTTCGAGACGCAGACGGCCTACGCCGCGTCCAAGGGCGCGCTGGCCCAGATGACGCGCGTGCTCGCCATCGAGGGCGGGCCGAAGGGGATCCGCTCCAACGCCGTCCTCCCCGGCGTGATCGACACCGACATCATGGAGGGCGTCGTCGAGAACGGCCGCGCGATGCTCGCCTCGTTCGGCCCGGCCCACCCGATCGGCCGCATCGGGCGCCCCGAGGAGGTGGCCGAGACCGTCGCGTTCCTCGCGTCGGACGCGTCGAGCTTCATCACCGGCGCCCTCGTCGCCGTGGACGGAGGCTGGACCGCGCAGTGATCAGAGGCCGATCGCGGCCTTCTCGCCCATGTAGGAGCCCGCGCCGGGGAACCCGGCGCGGGCCAGCTCCACGAACCGCTCACCGAACCCGAGCCCCACCAGCTCCGCGAGAGCGACGAACGCCACGGCGCGAATCGGCCTGGTGTCGGTCCCCGCCACCAGGGCCCCGCCGACCCGCCGGGCCTCGAAGGTGATGTGCACGACGCCCGCCTGCACGTGGTCGCAGACGTAGAGCAGCCGCCCGACCTCGGCCTCGACGCCGGTCTCCTCCCTCATCTCCCGCACCAGCGCGCCGGCCAGGGTCTCCCCCGCCTCGACCTTCCCTCCGGGCAGCGACCACGACCGCCCGTCCCCCGTGTCCTGATCGAGGACCAGCAGCCGTCCGTCCTCGATCACCACCCCGGTGACCCGGACGGTCATTCAGACCTCCGAGACGTGCTGGAGCAGGTCGAAGACGAACACCGCCTCCATCCGCCGCCCGCCGGCCTCGAAGGGCACGACCTGCCAGATCGCGTTGGGCATCCGGTTCTCCCCCAGTCCGAAGAAGTCCCGCGCCTCGGACAGCAGGACGGACCAGGGGCGCATCTCGTCCACCGACCGCATCGGCGTCCCGGACCGCCGCACGAACTTCCGGCCGATCACGTATCCGCCGATTTCGGTGTCCAGGGTCGTGTGCTCGAGCCAGAAGTCGGGCCAGAGCGGAAAGGCGAACCGGTGCAGGGAGGGCCCGCCACTGACCGGCTCACCGAGGATCGCCGCCAGATCAGCGATCTTCTGATCCCGCAGGACCCGCCACCGTCCGGCCTCCTCCACCAGTCCGGCCGGCGGATCGTCGTAGGGCGCCGGCGGCTCCAGCACGGCCCCCGGGGCCATGTCGCGCATGTCGTCCAGCAGGGACAGCTGGTAGCCCTCCCTGGTCAGCGTCCGCGGAGGCCGCGGCTCGGGGTCGGCGAACCGCTCGCACGACCAGCACCACCACGGCTCCGGCCCGCCCATGCACGACCCGGTGAAGTAGATCTCGCGACGCTCATGCCGCCGATACAGCTCGTCGCCCACGGGCATGCCGTACTCCACCGGGATCAACGCCCCACCACACCGCTCACACTCAGCCTCCACACCCCCTCAGACGCCACCCCCACCCCAGGTGTTCGGCGAAGTCGCGAAGAGATGCCTCAGACGAAGTCGGTCGTGTCCAACTCGAACCCGAACGGCTCCGGGAGTGCCAGACCGTTGCCGACGGTCACCTGATCGGTGCGCGCATAGTCCTCGCCGTCCGGCCTGCTTAACAGCGTCACCCGCTTCTCGTCGCGATCGACGAGAAAGTAGAGCGGGATCTCCGCACGCGCGTAGGCCTGCCGCTTGCCTTCGCGATCCGCTCTCGGTCTCGAAGACGTCACCTCGACGACCATGGCGATTCCATCCGGTTCCGACCAGGAGTCGTCGTTGTCGTAGACATCCAGGTCGAGAGGCGCGAACGTCCCGTCCGGGATCACGTAGTTCGGCAGACCGCCGTCGCTGGGCAGGACGAGGCCCATGTTGCCGGAGAAGTCGAACGCGGTCGAACTGTGCAGCATGACCTGGCGGTTGATCCTGGCGATCGTCCGCTCGTGCCTGCTACCGGGGGGTGGTGACACGACGATCTCTCCGTCGATCAGCTCGGCTCGGAGACCCTCGGGGGTATCGAGGGCGAGGAATCTGTCCAGGAGACCGCTGTCGCCCTGCGTTGGAGGCTCATCAACCATGACAGTCATGCTCTGCTCCCTTCCTCGCGCACGAGCCTATAAGCAGAGCGTCACCTTTCGAATGCGGATTGTAGCAACCGAGCCTGGCGCATCCAGCGTATGGGCCCATCGCCGGATCCACCAAAGGTCGGTCGTCGAGGCGGCGTTAGAGTGAGGGCGTGGGCCCCTTGGCGGAAGACCCGTCGTCGCGGATCAGCGAAGACGATCGTGAGACGGCCGTGCGGCGCTTGCAGGGGGCCTATACCGAGGGGCACATCTCGCATGAGGAGATGGACGGGCTTCTCAATCGGGTGTTCGACGCCGGGACGCACGGCGAGCTGGTGACGGCGCTGGCCTCGCTCCCCGCGGAGAAGGCGCCCACCACGTCCACGATCGCCGCCGTCAGCGGGCGGATCCGGCGGCGCGGCGCATGGCGGGTGCCGCGGGTGCTGAAGGTCGAGTCCGCGTTCGGCCGGGTGCATCTGGACCTGTCCCGGGCGGTCATCGAGCATCCGGTGGTCGACATCGAGCTGCAGCTCACCACCGGCGAGGCGAAGATCACGGTGCCCCGCGACGCGGAGGTCGACGTCGAAGGTCTGCAGACCGTGTGGAAGGACTCGGCCTACACACCACCGCGGCGCTCCCGCCCCGGCGGGCCGAAGATCTTGATCTCCGGCACCATGGGCTTCGGACGCCTGAAGATCCGCCACGCCCGGCGCTGAAAGCCCAGATCCGCGGGGCGCGGCGTCATCGCGGGACGAGCCGGATCACCGGGTACTGCCGGTCTAACTTGCTCTGCTACTTCGCAATGCGCGGCTGCGCCGCGGCGATGCGCTGCCACGCCCGCTCGCGGTCCGCGCCCTCAAGCCGCTGCGGCGTCACGGGCACGGCGTCGTGCCTGGGCAGCTCGATCGCGCCTGGTCGGGGTGCGCCACCAGGTTGACGTACCAGTCCGGGTTCTGGCTCCCGCCGCCGGACGCGACGATCAGCCGCGCGTCCTCGCCATCGGCGAACTACGCCACCGGCGTCTCGCGAAGCCGCCCGCTCCGGCTCCCGACCGTGTTCAGGATCAGCACGTCCATCCCCATGAACGTGCCCCGGCCCCGCCGGACCTTGCGGTTCGTGCGGGCGTTCATCCGGTGCTGCATCCACCGCGAGAACGCTCCGGGCGTCCCGCTCCTAGGCTCGCCCGCCTGCTGCTGCACCATGTCCACCTCCACCCTGTTCTCCATGGAGGTCACGCTAGGAGCGGCTTGCTCCGGCCCGCTTCTCGATTCCTGACCGGTCCGGTTCCCCCACCAGCAGAAAGGCGGCGCCCGTCCGGCATCGCATCGGCGCCCTACATCCCGTCGAGGCTTCCCTTCTTGATCCGCCGCACCAGATCACCGAAGCCCTCGCCGCTCACAGCCAGCCGGGCTCCGTCCGGATCCTTCGAATCCCTGACCCCGACACCATCGGCAAGGTGGGCCAACTCGACGCACATCTCGTCAGTTGAGCTACCGCTGTAGGAGCTCTTGCGCCAGTTGATCGTCATGCGAACTCCTCCATGAGCTTCCCGATTAGGGCACGAGATTCGGCCTCAGATGAGGCTTTCGTCCCGATTAATTCGAAGTCTACGGCCATTGCTCGAACCTCAGCAGCATCCTGGACCAATCGGCCACCGTGGAAGGCACCGGCGTAGGCGACGTCCCTGCGCTCCAGGCTCATGATCTGGAATGGACCGTTCAACCCGATGTGCCAGCCAGCCGAGCGTGCGATGACCCGGACACTCAGATTCGCACGCTCTCCCAACTCAAGCAGCCGCTTGAGCTGGGCCTTCATGACTTCTGGGCTTCCCACCGGACGGTCCAGCGCATCCTGATCGAGAAGAACCATCATCAGGGGGTGCTCCTCCCTGCCGATGATCAGTTCCTGCCGCGCCATGCGGCCCATCAGGGCCTTCTCGACATCGTCGACGCGAGCCATTGACAAGCCGGCGCGGGCGTAGTCCTCGGTCTGCAGCGGAACGGGAATGACCTGCCCCTGATAAATGCGGAGGATCCCCGCCTTCATCTCATATTCGACACTCTGGCGGAACCAGTCCGGGCTATGGAGCGAACGCGCGAACCCCAGCAGTCGTTCGAAGTGCCCTCCGGTCTCCCATGCCTCATCGAGGGCCTTCGCTTGGCCCATGTCGATACACGCCCGCCCCGCTTCCAGGTTCGCAACATGGGATCGGACACAGTTGATGATCTTGCCCACCTGGACACCGGTGAGCCCTCGCTTCTGACGATAGAACCGCAGGTCATAAGCGAGCCACGCATAGAGCGAGGACGCTGGGTCGATTTCGTCGGCGGCACTCATCGCAGTCCTGGTTGTTTGAGGTGTTTGCAAATACATCCCAGCGTAATGACGAATCGCGACCCTGGGGACACGAACCGTGAACCTCTCCAGGAAGAAGCAGGTGAGTGATGATCTCAACCTCGGACTGCATGCTGATCCCCATGCTGGCGTCGAAGGCGGCGCCGGGTCTGGCTCGCACACTTACCCAAACCCGTCTTAACAAGTGGGGCTATACGCACATTTCGGACGACGTGTTTCTGGTCGCCTCGGAATTGGTCACGAACGCCGCGGCGGCGACGCCCGGAGAGGAGATCCGCTACCAGTGCAGCCGGGACTCCGGTGGGGTCCTCATCGCCGTCTGGGACGCCAGCCCGGAACGCCCGCGGGCCCGTCCGATGGTCGAGACGACGCTCGACACTCTTGATGTGTCCGAGGAGCACTGGGACGACAACGGCGGCCGGGGCCTTCCGATCGTCGCGGCCCTCGCCGCCGAGTGCGGTCACACGCCCGACCCGTCCGGCGGCAAGTGGGTCTGGGCCCGCCTCAAGCCCTGACCCCGCACGACCGGCGAGACCACCAGCGGTTACGGGCGTCGGCCGGTACCGGTCTGCTCGGATTCGTCGCAACCGCGCCTTTAGCATGACGGGATGGCGATGCCCCGGTGGCTTGCGGTACGGCTCTTCTTCTTCGGTACGCGGATGTATCTCTGGGGGCGGTACGGGATGGCGGGCCGCGCGTTCCGACTGGTGGTCGAACGCGGGCCCGAGCACTGGTCGCCAGTTGCCTTGAAGTGGCTGGGCGACTCGCTCAGGATGCAGGGCCACATCGGTCGCGCGCAGGAGGCATACCGGCGTTGCATCGAGATGGGTGTTTACAGCGACTCCGCGGACGCGGCGCTATCACTGGCCCGGCTCCGCGAGGAAGTGCAAGGGGACGCCGATGGCGCGATCGATGCGTATTACACAGCATTGCGTCTCGGCGAGATGTTTGCCCTTGATCCGCTGATATCGCTGCTCGACGCCCGCGGCGACAAGGACGAAGCCAATGCCCTCCTGGCCAAGGCGAACCTCCGGTCGCAGATCAGCGAGGCACTCGACCAGGCCGGCCACCACCACGCCCATGACCGGGCGAAGAACATCCACGGTTACGTGATCGCCGCACTCGATCCCATGGAGACCGTCGAGCACGTGGCGTGGACACTGGCCGACCACGAAGACTGGGACCGGCGGCCTGACGGCTATCTGATCCTCACCGATCAGCGGTTGCTGCTCCTCGACGATTTCCACTACCCCAGCCGATATCACGGACGACATCTACCCGACTACGTGCTCTTGGCGGTCGACCGCAACGACGTCGATAGCGCTCGGGCGTCGAGGGACGACGACGGCACATGGAGCACGGTGGAGTCGGGATTCCGGTTCCGTGCTCGGATCCACGACGACCCCGAGCCCTGGATCAAGGCGCTCAAGCCCCGCGACGGCGAACGGCCGTAGCCTGGTCGCCCACCCGGCACCGGCCGCCTGAACGGAGACGGCATCCGCCGGTCTAGGCTGCTTTGCCGTGCAGGAGACACGCCTCGACACCGCCCGGATCCGGGCGGCCCGCCAGCTGATCGACCCGGTCTTTCTCGACACTCCGCTGTACGACTGCGAGGCGCTGGGGCGCGACCTCGGGTGCACGGTGAGCGTCAAGCTCGAAACGGCGAACCCGGTCCGCAGCTTCAAGGGCCGCGGCACCGAGGTCGTTGCGAGCCTGCTCGCCGACGGCGGCTCGCGTGCCGCGGTGTGCGCCAGCGCGGGCAACCTCGGCCAGGCCCTCGCGTGGTCTGGCCGCGGCCGGGGGCTGGACGTCGCCGTCGTGGCCTCCCGCTTCGCGCCTGCGGCCAAGCTCGACCGCATCCGCGCGCTGGACGCTCGGTTGGAGCTCGTGGACGGCGACTTCGACTTGGCGCGCGAGCGGGCGGCGGCCATCGCGCGGCACGACGGCATCCGGCTGGTCGAGGACAGCCTGGACATCGAGACCTGCGAGGGCGCGGCGACCATCGGCCTGGAGCTGGTGGACGCCGCGCCGTCCTTCGACACCGTCCTGATCGCGCTCGGCGGCGGCGCGCTGGCCACCGGGGTGGGTCATGTGATGAAGGCCCTGGCGCCGGACGTCGAGGTGATCTGCGTCCAACCGCTTGGGGCACCGGCGATGACGCGTTCCTGGCGCCAGGGACGTGTCGTCACCACGGATTCGACCGACACCATCGCCGACGGCGTCGCGGGCCGGTTTCCCATCCAGGCCGTGCTGGACGATCTTCTGGCGGTCGCCGATGATGCCGTCCTGGTGCAGGAGGCATCGATCATCGCCGGTATGCGGATGCTCCTCGACCACGCGGGACTCGTCGTCGAACCGTCGGCCGCGCTCGGCATCGCGGCGATCATCGAAGACCGCGACCGCTTCGCCGGCCGGCACGTGGTCACCATCGTGTGCGGGAGCAACGTCGACCTGGACGCCTACCACCGCTGGGTCGGCGCGGCCCCCACCCCCAAGTAGGCCGCTCAGGCGAATCCAGAAGTGTCCAGTTCGATGTCGATGGGTTCCGGAAGGGGGAGGGTCTTGCCGAAGGGCACCCACTCGACCTTGTGGAAATCGCCTTCCTTCGGCTCGCTGAACAGGCTCACCTTCTGTTCCCTGCGGTCCACAAGGAGGTAGAGCGGGATCTCCGCGCGTGCGTATCCGCGCCGCTTGGCTTCCCGGTCCACCTCCGGCCTTGAGGAGGTCACCTCGACCACCATGGCCACGCCACCGGGCTCAACGGGCATCCAGGACTCGGCGTCGCGGAAGAGACCCGTCTCGGCGAGAACGAACGTCGCGTCCGGAATCACGCGGTTGCCCGGCTGCCCACCATCACTACTTGGCACGAGCAGACCCTTGTTGCCCGACCAGTGAAACCTGTGCGGGGAGTCCCGCACCACCTGCAGGCTGATCTCTGCGATGCACCACTCGTGCGCGCCTATGGGGGGTGGGGACACGACGATCTCTCCGTCGATCAGCTCGGCTCGGAAGCCCTCCGGGGTGTCGAGGGCGAGGAAACCTTCCAGGAGAACGTCGGCGTCCCCGTGCGACAGAGGCTCATGAACCATGACAGTCATGCTCTGCTCCTTTCCTCGCGAGCGAGTCTATGAGCAGAGCGCC
The DNA here is from genome assembly GCF_039871695.1 of Actinomadura sp. B10D3. Taxonomy (NCBI): domain Bacteria; kingdom Bacillati; phylum Actinomycetota; class Actinomycetes; order Streptosporangiales; family Thermomonosporaceae; genus Actinomadura; species Actinomadura sp. B10D3. The sequence goes on along the minus strand of NZ_JBDPLY010000008.1, from coordinate 176,448 downwards.
ACCCTTCGCATACAGATCGTAGTTGTCGAGCGTTACGCCCCCAGCGTACGGCCCTATGCGTCGGGTGGGGCAGATAGAACGGGCGCGAGTGGGCACGGTTTGTCTATGGATGAGCGAGATGCCAGGCGCGGGGACGTTCAGGAGCTCAGTGACTTCGAGCTGACCGTGTACGAGACCGTGGCGGAAATCGACAAGGAGCGGGGCGCGGCCGACTTCGAGACGATCGGGGCGCTCGTCGAGGCGCCCGAGGAGGATCTGTGGGCCGCGCTCGGGCATCTGGTGTCGATCAACCACCTCCACTCGACGAGCAAGGGGTACGTGCTCGGTCCGCACGACTGGGCGCCCTGATCGTCCCGGTGGATGGGAACGCGCGGGAGGCGGGAGCCGGGCGCGCGGCACGATGATCCGGTGAGCGCCGGACACGTGGGGGAGGCCGCCCGATGAGGCTCGTCGTCACCGAGGAGCAGCGGGAGCTGCGGGACGCGCTGCGGCGGTTCTTCGCCGACCGGTCCCCCGCCGCCGAGGTGCGGCGGCTGATGGAGACCGCCGAGGGCTACGACCCCAAGGTGTGGGCGCAGATGGCCGAGCAGCTCGGCCTGCAGGGCCTCGCGATCGCCGAGGAGCACGGCGGGGCCGGGTTCGGGGTGCGCGAGCTGGCCGTGGTGTTCGAGGAGATGGGGCGGGCCGTGGTGTGCGCGCCGTTCCTGGCGACGATCACGGCCGCGGCGACGCTGGAGGCCGGGGAGGGCGGGCACGACCTGCTACCCGGGATCGCGGACGGGTCGGTCATCGCGACGCTGGCCGTGGCCGAGGACGGCGGGTCGTGGGATCCCGAGGATGTGGAGACCACGGTCGAGGGCGGGCGGCTGCGGGGGGCGAAGAACTTCGTCCTGGACGGCCACATCGCCGATCTGGTTCTGGTCGCGGCCAAGGGCGATGACGGGGTGGGCATCTATGCCGTCGAGGATGTGGCCGTCCTTACCAGGAACGTCCTGCCCACGCTCGACCAGACGCGGAAGCTGGCGCGGGTCGAGATGGACGGCGTCCCGGCGCGCAAGGTCGGCGGGCGGGACGCCTTGGTGCGGGCGCTCGACGTGGCGGCCGTCGTCCTGGCGGCCGAGGAGCTCGGCGGGGCCCAGAAGACGCTCGACATGACCGTCGAATACGTGAAGGTGCGGCGGCAGTTCGGGCGCCCGATCGGGTCGTTCCAGGCGGTCAAGCACCGGTGCGCCGACATGTTCGTGCTCGTGGAGTCGGCGCGGTCGGCGGTGCTGAACGCGGCGGCCGCCGCCGACGAGAGCCCCGGGGAGCTGCCGGCCGCCGCCGCGCTGGCCAAGGCGTACTGCTCGGACGCCTACTTCCGCACCGCCGGCGAGGCGATCCAGCTCCACGGCGGCATCGGGTTCACCTGGGAGCACGACGCGCACCTGTACTTCAAGCGGGCGCAGGGGTCGCGGCAGCTGTTCGGGGCGCCGGACCGCCACCGGGAGCGGCTCGCCGCGCTCGCCGGGATCACGGGTGCAGCCGCAGCCCCTTGAGGACCTTGTCCACGCCGTTCTTCGGCCCGTGGACGGCGAACCCGACGAGAGGCATGTCCTCGGCGGTGACCGCGCGGACGGTCTCCCGGTTGGCCTCGTCGTGGCCGGTCTTGAACATGTCCTCGATGTAGACGGCGATGTCCATCTCGCGGGCGAGGGCGCGGCCGTGGGCCTTGAGGATCGCCGCGGCGTCGGCCTCGTAGACGAGCACGGGCTGCCGGAACATCGCCAGGTACCGGTTGCCGGAGGCGTCCTCGTACGGTTCGCCGATGACGCCGGGCACGCCGCCCGCGACGGCGCCGGCCAGGAACGCGGTGACGTTGAGCCGCTGCCAGGCGGCCAGGTCGTCCCGGACCACGATCCCGATCTTGGTGTCGAAACGCATGCCGTCCAGGGTGCCGCGCGGGAGGCGCGCCGTCTTGAACGCTCGTGCGCCAGACTGGTCGTGTGGACTGGAGCAGGTACTGGCGGTCGCCCGACCGCCCCCTGGAGGCGATGCACGCTCACTTCGAGCGGCACGTCTACCACCGGCACAGCCACGAGACGTACTCGTTCGGCGTGACCGAGGACGGCTACCAGGCGTTCCGGTGCCGCGGCGACGCCCACACCAGCGCGGCGGGGATGGTCATCGCGTTCAATCCGGACGATCCGCATGACGGCCATGCCGCCGACGAGCTGGGCTTCACGTACCGGATGGTGCACATCGGCCCGGAGCTGGTGGCCGCCGTCCTGGCCGACATCGCGGACGGCCCGGCCGGGCTGCCCCTGTTCGACTCGCCCGTCGTGCCCGATCCCGTCCTGGCGAAGAACCTGCGCGGCCTGCACACGGCCCTGCTCGGGGGTGCGCCCGCCCTGCGGCGGGACGAGCTGCTGACCGCGACCGTCGGGGCGATGGTCGACCGCGCCGCCACGAGGCGGGTGCGCGCGTCGGCGGCCGGCGGGTTCGTCGAGCGGGCCCGGCGGCGGCTGGACGAGGCGTACCTGGACGACATCGGCGCCGACGAGCTGGCGGAGGCGGCGGGGTGCAGCCGCTTCGCGCTCTACCGGGGGTTCAGGCGGGCGTACGGGATGGGGCCGAGCGACTACCAGCGGCAGCTCCGCCTCCGTGCCGCGCGCCGCCTGCTCGCCGCGGGCGAGGCCATCGGGGACGTGGCGGCCCGCACGGGCTTCTCCGACCAGAGCCATCTGACGCGCTGGTTCGTGCGCTGCTACGGCATGACGCCGGGCCGCTTCCAGAGTGCCGTCTGAGGGAGAATGCCCGGTATGAAACGGGCGAGCGGGGCGATGTTCGGGCTGGCGTACGGGGATTCGCTGGGGGCACCCACCGAGTTCCTGTCCATGAAGCAGATCCACAAGCGGTTCGGCGACCACGGGCCGACGCAGCTCAACGGCGATCCCGCGCTCGTCACCGACGACACGCAGATGGCCGTCGCGGTGGGACTGGGTCTCCTGGACGCGCTGGCCAACCCTCCGTTCACCCCGGATCTGATCACGCCGATGTGGCGGCGGCGGTTCGTCGACTGGCTGAACGATCCGGACAACACCCGGGCGCCCGGCCACACCTGCATCCGGGCCTGCCAGGGCCTCGAAGCCGGGCTGCCCTGGGTGAAGGCCACCGTCGCGGGCTCCAAGGGCTGCGGGGCCAACATGCGCGTCGCGCCGGTCGGGCTCGCGCCCGGCCTGACGGACGAGACGCGGGCCGCGGCGGCGCAGTTGCAGGCCGCCCTCACCCACGGGCACCCGACCGGGCTCGCGGCCAGCGAGCTGACCGCGTTCGCCGTCCGGTGGCTCGCCGACGGGATCGACCCGTCCGACCTGCCGGGGGCGCTCCGCGCCCGCTGCCACGACCAGCGCACGACGTACCACGAGCGCTGGCTCGGCACTCTCTGGCAGCAGCCGGGCATGGACGCCCCGGAGACCTTCGTCTCGCGCGGCTGGGACGAGTGCCTCGCCGTCCTCGACCGGCTCGACGAGGCCCTCGCGCGCGGCGACCGGGCGTCCGACCCCTGTGAGATCACCGGCGGGGGCTGGATCGCCGAGGAGGCGCTCGCCACCGGCCTGCTGTGCTTCCTGCTGTTCCCGGACGAGCCGGTCGAGGCGATCTGGCGCGGCGCCGCCAGCTCCGGCGACTCCGACTCGATCGCGTGCCTGGCCGGCGCGTTCGCGGGGGCGCGCCTCGGCATGGACGCCTGGCCCGCCGAATGGTCCGCCCGCATCGAGTACGCCGACCGTCTCGCCGCCATCGGCACCGCCTGGGACTGACCCTCGCGAGAGCACCGCTCTTGACGGCACCGCACCCTACGGCTAATCTCATTAGCCATGGGGCTAGCAAAGTTTAAGGAGCGTGCGATGAGCGAGACCCGGTTCCTCGACCTACCCGATGGGCGTCTCGCCTACGACGACAGCGGGGACGGCCCCCTCGTCGTCTGCCTGCCGTCGATGCTCGACCTCCGGTCGCAGTACCGGTTCCTCCGCCCGCTGCTGCTGGAGGCGGGGTACCGGGTCGTGACCGTCGACCAGCGCGGGATGGGCGAGACGAGCGCGACGTGGCCCGAGTACGGGAGCACGCCGCTGGCCCACGACCTCATGGCGCTGCTGCGGCACCTGGACGCCGGCCCGGCGCTAATCTACGGCTGCTCGAACGGCGCCGCGGCGGCGGTGTGGGTCGCGGCCGAGGCACCGGAGCTGATCAGCGGGCTCGTGCTGGCGGCCCCGTTCGTCCGGGACGGCAAGGCCGGTTTCACGCAGAAGCTGACGATCGCGCTCGCGCGGATTCCCGGGCTGGCCGTGCCGCTGTACATGTCCTACTACCCGAAGTGGGAGCCGAAGCGGCCGGCCGACTTCGCCGAGCACACGGCGAAGCTGAGGGCCAACTTCAAGGAGCCGGGCCGCGGCAAGGTCATCGCCGGCTACCTGAGCATGTCGCACGCCGAGTCCGAGGCGCGGCTCGACCGGGTCCAGGCGCCCGTGCTCGTCATCATGGGGACGGGCGACATCGACTGGCCCGACCCGGCCGCCGAGGCCCGCTGGGTCGCGCAGAGGCTGAACGGCGAGGTCGTCCTGCTGGACGGGGCGGGGCACCACCCGCACGTGGAGTACCCCGAGAAGGTCGCCGAGGCGGTCACGGCCTTCCAGAGGAAGCTCTAGGACGCCGACCAGCCCGTCCAGGCGTCGATGGTGATCGCGATGACCGGCCCCTCGGGCGGGCGCTCGCGGTACTGGGCGTAGCGGCCGGCCAGGAGCCGCACGGGCTCGGCCATCCCCGCGGCGTCCTCGACGATGTGGGCGTGGCCGTCCACCCTGACCCACCAGAGCCGCTCCCAGTCGTCCTCGTAGTGGTCGGCCAGCAGCGCGACGCGGGGGTTGGCGCGGATGTTGGCGAGCCGCCGCAGATCCCGCGTGCTCTTGGGCTTGTGGTCCACGGCCGTGTAGACGGCGCCCCGGTGGACGGCGAACGTCACGGGGACGAGGTGCGGCCGCGCGTCCTCCCCCACGGTCGCCAGCCGGACGACGGGAACCGTCGTCAGCAGGCGGCGCGCCTCGTCCGGCGCAAGCTTCGGCACACCCTCAGCCTGCCATGCCGCCTCCCCCGGCAGGAGTACGCGGATCCCCCCTCGGCGGGAAGCCGGGCGGGGCGGGTCCCGGCGAGGGTCGTCCCATGGGATCGATCATCAGGCAGTGGCCCCGCTGGGCCGGATACGCGGCGGGCGCGTGGTCGATGGGCGCGGTGGCCGTGGCCCTCTACTGGGCGTTCGGCGGGGAGGCGGGGAACCGGCTGGACGGCATGCGGCCGGTGGCGTGGGTGATCGCCGCGTGCCTGGGCGCCGGCGGGATCATGGCGGTGTCGAGCGTCCGGGACGTCGGGCGGCACATGCCGCGCTGGTGGCCGCTCGCCGGGCTCTGGGGCGCGTTCGCCGTGGCGGGGGCCGGGACGTTCGGGTTCGTCATGAACGCGCTGCAGCTCGCCTTCACGGGGACGGTCGACGACTGGCCGGCGTTCGGCGTCGAGATCCTGTGCGCGGCGGGCGCGGCGCTGCTGGCGGGCGCGGCCCTGGCCTACCAGCGCCGGACGGCGGGGGCGTGCGCGCGCTGCGGCCGGGTGCACGCCGACACGGGCACGGTACGGAGGCCCGCGCCCGTGTCGGCCCCGCCGCGTGGAGTGCACTGGGCGGCCTACGCCGGGACGCTCGCCTTCGTCCCCTACGCCGTGATGAAGACGACCTGGGCGCTCGGGGGCTCGTTCGCCGGGATCGAGGGTGAGCGGGTCGTCGCCGAGTTCGAGCGCAACGGCGCGTCCGGGCTGGTCCTGACGCTGGAGAAGTACGGGCTGGACTTCACCACGCTCTCGGCGGCGCTGGGCGTCGTCCTCCTGTTCGCGCTCACGCGCGAGTGGGGGCAGGTCTTCCCCCGCTGGACACCGTTCGCGGGACGCGGCGTGCCGCGCTGGCTGCCGCTCGCGCCGGCCTGGCTCGGCGCCCTCACGCTCGGCCCGTACGGCGTCGTGGGGACGGTCGGGTACCTGCTGCCGCCCGTCGTCGGGCTGGGCGACCTCCCCGACGACCCGCTCCTGCACGGGTGGTCCGGCTGGACGGTCGCGGCGTGCGGGATCGTCGCGTTCGCCGTCTACGGGACGGCGCTGGGCGCCGCGGCGTGGTCGTACCAGCGCCGCACCCGCCCGCGGTGCGTCAGTCCTGGAAGTCCGGCGGCCGGTGCTCCTTCCGCGCCCTGATCGCTTCCTCGAAGTTGTGGGTGGTGAGCCGGACGTACAGCTGGGCCAGGCCCTCCTGGCCCATGTGGGCGTCCAGGCTCGCGGCGTCCAGGCTCGACCACAGCATCCGCTTCGTCAGCTCGGTGCCGGGACGGCTGAACCCGGCGATCCGCTCGGCCAGCTCGTAGCACGCGTCGAGGAGCTTGCCGCCGGGGACGACGCGGGACAGCAGCCCGATCCGCTCGGCCTCGGCGGCGTCGACGTCCCGCCCCGACAGCATCATCTCGAACGCGCGGGACGCGCCGATGGCGCGCGGCAGCAGGTAGCTGAGGCCGAGCTCGCTCGCGGTCAGCCCGTTGTTGATCCCGGCGGCGCGGAACAGCGCGGTGTCCGAGCCGAGCCGGATGTCGGCGGCCAGGGACAGGCACAGGCCGCCGCCGATCGCCGGGCCGTTGACCGCCGCGATGACCGGCTGGTGGACGCGGCGCATCGCGCGGATCACGTCGTCCAGCAGCTCCATGGACCGGAGCGCGATGGTGGGGAGCGTCAGCCCGTCGATGCCGGGGATGTGACCGGGGTTCTCCAGGTCCGCCCCGGAGCAGAACCCGCGCCCCGCCCCGGTGATGACGACGACGCGGGTGCCGTTGTCGCGGCCGACCTCCTCCAGCGCCTCGCGGAACGGGACCATGACGTCGAACGCCATGGCGTTCATGCGGTCGGGCCGGTTGAGGGTGATGAGCGTGACGTCCGGACGCGGCTTGTCGATCAGGACGAAGGGCAACGCGGGCCTCCCTGGGTTACCTAACAAGCGTTAGGTTACACGCGCGGGAACTCCGGCGGCGCGAGCCCCCGCTCGACCACCCTCGCCAGCTCCTCCTCGGTCAGGACGCGCGGCTCGCCGATCGCCCTGGCGCGGACGTACACGCCGCAGAGCCACTCCAGAAGGCGCGCGTTCTCGAACGCCTCGTCGAGGTCCCGGCCGATCGTGACGCCGCCGTGGTTGGCCATCAGCGCGGCGCGCTTGCCGCCCGCCATGGCCGCACGGACGTTCTCCGCCAGCTCGGGCGTCCCGTAGGTCGCGTACTCGGCGACCTTCACCACGCCGCCCAGCAGCAGCGTGTTGTAGTGGATCGGCGGCAACTCCGGCATCGTCGTCGCCACGACGGCGCCGTAGGTCGAATGGGTGTGCACGATCGCGGCGGCGGGCGTCGCCTCGTAGAGCGCGAGGTGCATGGGGGTCTCGGACGACGGTGCCCGGGCCCCCTCAGCGAGCCGCGAGGACAGGGTCACCACCGGGCAGTCGGCGGGCTCCATCCGGTCGAGCATCATCCCACCCGGCGTGACGGCGACCAGGTCGCCCGAACGGACGCTGATGTTGCCCGACGCGCCCGTCACCAGACCGGTTTCGGCCAGCCTCCGGCCGATCGCGCACAGCTCGGCCCGCTCGTCCTCCAGCAGCATGCGAATACCTCTCACATCTCACGGTTCCCACCGCGTACGCTACGGCCCTGACGATCACGAAGGGGCCGGTCATGACGGTTGTCACTCTGGGCGCGCACATCCTGGACGTCCTCGCCCGCCCCGTGCAGGGCATCCCGGACGGGCAGGACACCGTCGTGGTGGACCAGATCCGGGTGACCGCCGCGGGCGCCGCCGCCGGGACCGCCGTCGCCCTCGCCCGGCTCGGCAACGAGGTGATCTCGGTCGGCGCCATCGGCGACGACGACCTCGGCGACCTGCTGGTCACGATCATGCGGCGCGACGGTGTGGACGTGTCCGGGCTCGTCCGGCGGACGGCCGACCAGACCAGCGCGTCCGTGCTGCCGATCCGGCCGGACGGCGGGCGGCCGAGCTTCCACGTCCCCGGCGCGAACCTGACCCTCACCGCCGGCGCGGTCGGGCCCGGCCTCCTCGGCGCGGCGGACGTGGTGCACCTCGGCGGTCCCGACGTCACGTTCGGCCTCAACGACCCGGCGTTCTTCGACATGCTCGCCGCCGCCCGCGAGTCCGGCACCGTCGTGACGATGGACCTGCTGTCCAACATGCCCGACCTGCTGACCGGCGCCGCCGCGTTCCTCCCGTACGTCGACCACGTCCTGCCCAACGAGGAGCAGGCGGCGGCGATGACGGGCGAGGACGACCCGGAGAAGGCGGCCGCCACGCTGCTCGGGAAGGGGCCGAGCACGGTCGTCGTCACGCTCGGCGCCGACGGGAGCCTCGTCGCCACCGCCGAGGGCGTGCACCGGCTGCCCGTCCTGCCCGTGGAGGTCGTCGACACGACCGGATGCGGCGACGCGTACTGCGCCGGGTTCATCACGGGCCTCACGCACGGCGAGGACGTCCTGGAGTCGGCGCGCTGGGGCACCGCGGCGGCGGCGGCCGTCGCCCAGGGCCTCGGCTCCGACGCGTGCCTCACCGACCTGGAGGCGGTGCTCGCCCTCCTGGACTGACTCAGATCTTCTGCTTCTGGTCCTTCCAGTAGGGGTCGCGCAGGAGCCGCTTGTAGAGCTTGCCGGTCGGCGTCCGCGGCATCCGGTCGACGAAGTCGATCGAGCGCGGGGCCTTGTACCCGGCCAGCGAGGCGCGGACGTGCGCGATCAGCTCGGCGGCGAGCCCGTCCGAGGGGACGGCGCCGTCGCCGAGCTCGACGGCCGCCTTCACCTGCTCGCCGAACTCCTCGTCCGGGACGCCGAACACCGCCACGTCCCGGACGGCCGGATGGGTGATCAGCACGCCCTCGACCTCCGCCGGGTAGATGTTCACCCCGCCGCTGATGATCATGTCGATGACGCGGTCGGAGAGGAAGAGGTAGCCGTCCTCGTCCAGGTAGCCGACGTCGCCGGTGGTGAACAGCCCGTCCTCGCGGTGCACCGAGCGGGTCTTCTCCTCGTCCCCCCAGTACTCGACGTCGTCGCCGCTGGTGTAGCGGAAGTAGATCTGGCCGCGCTCCCCCGGCGCGGCGGGCTCGCCGTCCTCCCGCAGGACGTGCACCTCGGTCGTGGGCAGCGGGCGGCCGACGCTGCCGGGCTTCTCCAGCCACTCCCGCGCGGTGATGACGCTGTTCACCGACGCCTCGGTGGAGCCGTAGTACTCCGAGACGATCGGGCCCAGCCAGTCGATCATCCGCCGCTTGACCTCGGGCGAGCAGGGCGCGGCGCCGTGCCAGACGACCGCGAGGCTGGAGCCGTCGAAGGCGGCGCGGGTCTCCTCGTCCAGACGCAGCAGCCGGACGAACTGCGTCGGGACGAGATGGACGTTCGTGATGGCGTGCTCGTCGATGAGCGCGAGCGTCTCGGCGGGGTCGAAGCTCCGCCGGATGACCAACGACCGCCCCCGCAGCAGGAACATGAACGACCACAGCCACTGCGCCGAGTGGTAGACGGGCCCGACGAGCAGCGACCTGCCGTCCGGCGGGATCGTGAGCGCGCCGGCGAACACGTCGCCGATCAGCGCCGCCGTCTCGATCGGGGCGTCGACGCCCAGCACCTTGCGGCTGACGCCCTTCGGCCGGCCGGTGGTGCCCGAGGTGTAGAACATCGGGAAGCCCATGACCGGGTCGGTGATCTCCTCCTGCGCACCCGCCGCGAGGAACTCCTCGTACGGGGTGAAGCCCTCGACCGCCTCGCCGAACGCGACGCGCCCGGCGAGGCCGAGCCCCTCGGACGCCTCCCGCGCGACGTCTCCGAACGCGTCCTCGGTGAACAGCACCCGCACGCCCGCGTCCTCCAGGACGTAGCGCAGCTCGTCGGCCGTCCAGTGCCAGTTGACCATGACGTACCGGAGCCCGACGTGCGTCGCCGCGCACATCAGCTCGAAGTACTCGCGCCGGTTGCCGGAGTGGATCGCGATCGCGTCGCCGGTGCCGAGGCCCAGGCCGCGCAGCGCGCCCGCCAACCGGTCGGTCCTGGCGTCGAGCTCCCGCCACGACGTGGCCCCGCGCTCATCTGCGATCGCGGGGGCGTCCGGCCTGGCTTCGGCGTACGGGGCGAGCAGAACGGCCATCGGCCACCTCCAGGAAGCGACAACGCCCAGGAGCCGACTCTAGGCCCGCGACCGCCGTGACCACCAGGTCAGAAAAGCGGCCGTTCCGCGTAGAGGACCGCGTCCGCCGCGCCGGCGAGCTGCTCCAGCCGGAACACCTCCGTCCGGTGGAACGGCGGGGCGCCCGTCCGGGCGACGACCAGCGCGAGGCTGCCCTTGGCGAGCGGGCAGACCGCGTACCGCGTGCCGTCCGGCGCGGTGAACGCCCGCGGCCGCAGCGGCAGCAGCCCCGGCAGGGCCGCCCCCGGCTGACCGCCGGCGCTGACGTGCACCAGCACCGCCCCGCCCTCCCCTTCCAGCTCGGCGAGGCCCGCCCAGTCCGCGCTCAGGATCGCCGGGACGGCGTCGGCGAGGATCCGCGCGCCGTGCTCCGGGACCGCCGCGACCTGCCCGATCACGGCCGCGTCGGGGAAGGCGCCCTGCGGCTCGACGGTCGGCCAGATCCCGACGACCTCCACCCCGGGCACCGAGCCGAGCCCTTCGGCGAGCCGGTCGGTCCCCGCGCCGGCGGGCCACACGACGGTGAAGTCGTCCATCGCCCGCCCGTTGTCACGTTCCAGCACCGCCATCTGGACGACGTCCGCGCCCGCCGCGCCCAGCGTCCGGGCGACCTGGCCGAGCGATCCGGGACGGTCCGGCAGGCGCACCCGTATCCGCAGCAACATCGCCACCTCCTGTCTCCGTGCCAGGCCCCCAGCCTCCGTGACGGCCGTTTCCTCCGTGTTACCGCAAGGTCTCGTCATGAGAAAGCGGCACGGGAGGTCGGTGCTGGAATGGCGGGTACAGGTCAAACTAGAGTCCGGTGAAGGTCATCGAATGGCCTGTCGCCTCCTGCCGTCCAGCATTAAGGTAACTGCACGTGTCGAGGGACGGGGAACCCCCAGTCAACGAGGACTCCCGAGCCGAGCCCGGAGCGGCGCCCGCAGGCGATGCCGGCGCGGACTTCCGCGCCGAGGTGCGGGAGGCGCTCGCCGGGCTGGCGGCGCGGCTCGACCGCGAGCACGAGCGCGCGGCGCACCGGGAGGCCGTCATCGACCGGCTGCACGCGGAGAACCAGCGGCTCCGCCGCGGGGAGCTGGAGGCGATGCTGGAGCCGGTCCGCTCCGCCCTGTACCGGCTGCACGACCAGGCGCGCCGCGAGTCCGAGCGGCTCAGCGCGCCCGAGCAGGCCGAGCCGCCCGACCCGCGGCAGACGGCGCTGCTCCTCGCCGCCGTCGCCGACGACGTCGCCGACGCGCTCGCGCGCCTCGGCGTCGACCGCTTCACGGTCGAGCCGGGCGCCCCCTACGACGCGTCCCGGCACCGCCCGGTCGCGGTCACGCCCGTCGACGACCCGCTGCGCGACGGCACGGTCACCGGCGTCGGGGCGGACGGGTTCGAGCAGGGCGGGAAGGTGCTGCGCAAGGCGGCGGTCAGCGTCGGCCGCCTCGGCGGGAGACCGGGCGGAAAGGACGGCGGAGCGCCCGGCGAGGACGGGAGGGCGGCCGGGGGGAACGGGTCCGGCTCCGCCGCCGCGACGGGCCGCCCCGGCGGGGAGGGCGGCACGGTGAACACCGGACAGACGACGAACAGCGGGTGAGGGACATGGCCGTCTACGGGATCGACCTGGGAACCACGTACTCCTGCATCGCCTCCATCGACGATGTGGGGCGGCCCGCGGTCCTGCGGAACCTGGAGGGCACCGACACCACGCCGTCCGTCGTGTTCTTCGAGAGCGGCGAGAACGTCATCGTCGGCGCGACCGCCAAGGACACCGCGGTCCTGGAGCCCGACAACGTCGTCAGCCTGATCAAGCGGGACATGGGCCGGGACGTGACGCGCCCCATCCACGGCATCGACTTCACCCCCGAGGAGGTGTCGGCGTTCATCCTGCTGAAGCTCGCGACGGACGCGCGCACCACCACGGGCGAGGACGCCCGGGACGTCGTCATCACCGTCCCCGCCTACTTCGGCGCGGCCGAGCGGGACGCGACCCGCAAGGCCGGGCGGATCGCCGGGCTGAACGTCGTCGACATCGTGTCCGAGCCGATCGCCGCCGCGATCACCTACGGGGTCCTCAACCCCGAGCAGGACCGCACGATCCTGGTCTACGACCTCGGCGGCGGGACGTTCGACACCACCGTCATCGCGCTGCGCGACGGCCACATCGAGGTCGTGTGCACCGACGGCGACCACGAGCTCGGCGGCGCCGACTGGGACGCGCGGCTCGTCGAGCACCTCGCCGAGCGGTTCCGCGCCGAGCACCCGGACGCGGGCGACCCGCTCGACGACAAGCAGACCGAGCAGCAGCTCCGCCGCGACGCCGAGGACGCCAAGAAGGCGCTCACCACCCGCACCGCGCACACCGTCCGGGTGATGCACGGCGGACGGGTCGCGGCCGTCGAGGTGACGCGGGAGAAGCTGGAGGAGCTGACCAAGGACCTCCTGGACCGCACCGTGGAGATCACCGGCCGGACGCTGTCGACGGCGGCGGACAAGGGCGTGGAGGACTACGACGACCTCGTCCTGGTCGGCGGGTCGACCAAGATGCCGGTCGTCGCGGCCCGGCTGGAGACCGAGCTCGGCCTCGCGCCCCGCCTGCAGGACCCCGACCTCGCGGTCGCGAAGGGCGCGGCGCTGTACGCGTTCGAGGAGACCTACCGGCGGCTCGTCCGGGAGGGCGCCGCCGAGCGCGCCGAGGAGATGGCGGCCCGGGCCGGGCTGTCGGCCGAGCAGCAGCGGCAGATCGCCGGGCGGCAGATCAAGACCGTCGCCTCGCACGCGTTCGGGATCGTCGTCGTCGACCGGGAGACCGGCGCCGAGAACGTCGCGCACCTGGTGCACGCCAACGACGAGCTGCCCGCCGCGAAGACCGAGGACTTCTTCACCGTCTACGACGACCAGACGTCCGCCGACATCCGGGTGATGGAGCAGGCGGGGGTGGTGGAGTCCACCGACCTGATCGACAACACCGAGATCGCGACCGGGGAGATCCGCGTCCCGCCGGGCAAGAAGGCGGGCTGGCCGATCGGGGTCACCTTCGCGCTGGACTCCTCCGGCCTGCTGAACGTCACGGCCGTGGAGAAGGAGACCGGCGAGCGGCTGGAGCTGAAGGTGGACGTCGGCGGCATGTCCGAGGAGGAGGTCGAGCGGTCCCGCAAGGCCCTGTCCCGGGTCCAGGTCAGCTAGCGGCCCGCCGACCCCCTGGAGGCGCCCGTGGCGTTCGACGACGACTACCGGCGGGAGGTGCTGGAGCCCGCGCGTGCCGCGGGCGACCAGCCCCCCGAGGACCTGCGCGTCCGGTACGCCCTGGACCTCCCCTTGGCCGCGGCGGACGTCGCGGCGCGGGTGAAGCAGGTCCGGCAGTGCTGGCGGCGGGCGCGCGGGCAGCTGAAGTACCGCAAACTCATCGACCGGCTGGAGGCCGAGCACCGCGAGCTGGTCCCGCTGTTCTCCGCCGCCGAGCGCGGCGACCTGCGGCCGCTGGAGGGGCGGCTGCGCGGCGGCCGGGAGCGCGGGGAGCGGCGCCGCGGCCAGGCCCGCGCCCGGCTCGCCGACGCGGCCGGGGCGCTGCGGATGGCGGCACCCGCGGAGCTGGAGGCCATCGCCCGCACGTCCGGGATCACCCGTGCCGAGCTGGCCGAACTGGCCGCCGCCGACCGCATCGAGATCCGCGACCCGGACCCGCTGCCGACCGCCGCGCCCTACCCGGCGTTCCGCAAGGTGCAGGAGTCGCTCGACGTCCTCGGCAGGCGGCACCTCGCCGACTTCGTGTTCGGCAGGCGGCTGACCGGCCCGATCCGGCTGCTGGACGGCTTCGCCGAGCCCGGCGGGACCCTGCGCCTCGACGGGGACGCGGTGGCGGCGGCCGGCGCCGAGTGGGCGCGCCGCAGCCGCGACACCAGCACCACCCACGCCGACACGATCCTCGCGGCGCTGCGGTCGGGGGCCGACCTGGCGGACCTGCTGCTGTTCGACGTGGCCGACCGGCTCCGCGAGCGGCTGCGGCAGCGGGCGTCCGAGCGCGGCCTGCTCCAGTACGCCGTCGAGGACCTCGGCGTCGAGCAGGGCGACGCGCGCCGTCTGGTGTTCGCCGTCGTCCGCGAGAGCGGGCCGGGCGGCGGCCTCGCGGGACGGCTCCGCGCCCTGCTGGACGCCGGCGACGTGTACGCGGCGTCCGAGCTGGCCGACGCCGCGAAGGTGCCGCACCCGGCGCCCGGCGCCGAGCCCCCGGAGGAGGAGATCCTCGCCGCCGAGGCCCGGCACCGCCTCGACACCGCGCTGCGCCTCCGCGAGGCCGCCACCGCCGAGGCCGACCCCGACCGCGCGTTCCGCCTCCTGTCCGACGCGCTCCGCCTCGTCCGCGACCTTCCCGGCGCCGAGGCGCACCGGCGCCGCCTCCCGCCGCGCCCCGTTCCCGCCCTGCACGCCGACGTCGACCCCGGCGCGGGCGGTGACGGCCGCGCGTCGGTGCGGCTGTCCTGGGAGCGGTCGCCGTCCACCGCGGGCGAGGTGCTCTACCACGTCGTGCGGCGGACGGGCCGGGCGCCGCGCGACGTCCGGGACGGGGACGCGATCGGCGGGGCGCTCGACGAGCGGCCGCCGGTGAACGCGCCCGTGTACTACGCGGTGTTCGCGCTGCGCGGAGAGGCCGCCGCCCCGCCCGCCGTGGCAGGGCCGGTGACGGTGCGGCCGGAGCCCGCCGAAGTCGAGCTGCTGCCCGGTGACGGGCAGGTGACCGGGCGGTGGCGGTGCCCGGCCGAGGCGGCGCGGGTCGTCGTCGTCCGCGACGGGCGGCCTGTCGCGGCCGGGCGGGACGGGTTCCGGGAACCCGTCCCGAACGGGCGGACCCACCACTACCGGATCTGCGCCGTCTACCTCGACCCGTCCGGGCAGGAGGTCACGACGGAAGGCGTGCGGGCGTCGGCCACGCCCAGCGCGCCGCCCGAGCCCGTGTACGAGCTGAGCGCCGAGCCCGATCCCGCCGACCCCGGGCTGGTGCGGGCCCGCTTCGACCCGCCGGGCCACGGGACGGTCGAGCTGGTCCTGTCGGACGGGCCGCCGCCGTGGCCGCGCAGCGCGCTCGTCCCGCTGGAGGAGGTGCGGCGGGAGACGCGGCGGCTCGCGGGCACGCCCGCGCCCGGCGGGCTGGCGGTGCGGCCCGGGAGGGGCGGGTGGCTGCTCGCGGTGACGGTCGCGGAGGGCACCGCCGCCATCGGCGCCCACCACCGGCACGTGAACCTGCCGCCGCCGCGCCGGCTGGTCGCCGAGCGGCGCGGCGCGTACGTGCACGTCGGGTTCGACTGGCCGCCCGACGTCGCCGAGGTCGACATCGTCTACCGGATCGGCGGCGGGCCCCGGCACGGCGCGGGCGCGCCCTCCAGCGAGGCCGTGACACGCGCCGCCTACGACACGCAGGGCGGCGTGCGGCTGGCGGTTCCGGAGGACGAGCCGGTCGAGCTGTCGGTCGCGGCGGCCGGGACCGTGGGCGGCACCCGGGTGACCGGCCCGCCGGTGATGGCGGAGGTCGCCGCGCGCACCATCGTCCGGTACGACGTGCTGCGGTCGGGTCCGCCCTGGCGGAAGACGCTGACGGTCCGGCTCACCTCGCCCCATCCGCTGCGGGTGGCGCGGCTGTCGCTGGTGCTGCGCACCGGGAAGGTGATGCCGCACCGCGCCGCCGACGGCGAGACGCTCGGCGTGTGGGAGCAGGTGCCCGTGCCGGGCGAGCTGTCGCTGGACGCGCCGGACGCGCCGGCCCCCTACTGGCTGCGCTGCTTCGCCGACGACGAGGTCGCCGAGCTGAGCGATCCCCCCGTGCGCCGGCTGCGGGTCGGATGATGGCGGGACCGCTGGCCCGGGCGGGCATCCCCGGCGTGACGTCCAGGCAGGGCATCACCTGCCCGTACTGCTTCGCGTCGGTCGCGCCGCACCGCGTGCTGTTCCGGTGCCGCGGGCAGGCCGGGCGGCGGCAGGGGTGCGCGCCCGTCCTCGACGAGAGGCTGGCCGAGTACACCGGCTCCACCGCGGGCGCGTCGCTGCCGCCGGTGTTCGCCGCGTCCGGGCGCAAGGGGCGGGCCGACTGCCCGGAGTGCGGGGTGCCGACGGGGAACCGCGCCTGCCCGGAGTGCCACAACCCGCTGCCGGCCGCGTACTGCGACTCCCCCGGTCGGATCGTCGCGCTCGTCGGCGCGAAGAACGCCGGCAAGAGCACCTACATCGCCGTCCTGCTGCACGAGCTGATGAACCGGGTCGGGACGGAGCTGGACGCCTCGCTCGTCGCGTGCGACGACCGGACGATCGAGCGGTACAAGCGCGACTTCGCCCGGCCGCTGCTGGAGGAGCGGCGGCTGCTGCCGACGACGGCGAGCGCCGCGACCGGGCCGCGCGAGCCCCTGGTGTACCTGCTCACCAGGACGCGGCGGGGGCGCTTCTCCCGCCCCCGCAACGAGTCGCTGGCGCTCGTGCTGTTCGACACCGCGGGCGAGGACCTGCGCAGCCGCGAGGCCACCGACCTGCACCTGCGGTACCTGGAGGCCGCCGACGCGATCATCTTCCTGGTCGACCCGCTGGAGCTGCCGGGCGCGCGGACGCAGGTCCGCGACACCGTCCCGGGGCCGCCGGCGGCGGGCGAGGACCCTGGCGGTGAGCCGCTGGACATCATCGCCCGCGTCACCGAGACGCTCCGGCAGCGGCACGGCACCCGGCCGGGCGAGCCGCTGCCCGTCCCGGTGGCGGTCGCGCTCACCAAGATCGACGTGCTGCGGCCGGCGCTGCTGGCGCAGTCGGCGCTGCACCGGTCGCGGTCCGGGCAGGGCGTCCTCGACCTGGACGACAGGGACGCGGTGCACGAGCAGGTCCGCGCGCTGCTGCACGACTGGCAGGCCGGGCAGCTCGACACCTACCTCGGGCAGCAGTACGCCGACCACGCGCTGTTCGGGCTGTCGGCGCTCGGCGGCGTCCCCGAGGGAGGACGGGTCGGCGCGGGCGGCGTCCGGCCGTACCGGGCCGAGGACCCGCTGCTGTGGCTCCTGCACCGCTTCGGGATGCTCGACGGCGTCCGTCCCGGAGGGGGGTAGCCGTGGCGTGGCAGCTGCACTACACCTCCGCCCGGCGCGGGCCCACGGGGCGGGCCGGGTTCCAGTTCGTCGCCGAGACCCCCGGCCTGCCGGACGGGGTGCGGGCCGCGGTGACGCCCTACCTGTCGTACCGCCCGCCGCCGGACGCGCCGCCGTCCCCCGACGACGCCGAGCTCGGCGCGTTCCCCGTCGCGTTCCTGTACGACCGGGTGGACGGCCGGTCGCTGCTGCTGCGCTGCCGCTACCTCGGCCGCGACTACTCGGGCCGCTACGGCAACTTCTTCGCCCACGCGGTCGTCGCCGAGCCCGGCGAGCTGGAGGGCCTGCGGCCCGCCGAGCTCTGGCACGCCCCGCTGTGGACGCCGTGGCCCGCGCAGGACGACCGGCTCGCGGAGCTGGAGGAGCTGACTCCGGACGACACGCTGTCCCCCGAGGCGCTGGCCCGCTGGCTCGCCTCGTCCGGCCTGGAGGCTCCGCACCGCACGCTCGCCCTTCTCACCGACGCCGCCGCGGAGGTCCTGGAGCAGGGGCACGGCCGCGTCGTCCTCATCGCGGACGAGGTCGAGACGATCGTCCGCTGGATCGCTCTGATCACCTATTCGCTGCCGGTGGACACGGCGGCGCGGCTGACCTTCACCACCTACTCCGCCGATCCGGACGGCGCGGCGCAGACCCTGGTGGGCACGACCACCGGGGTCTGGTCCGCCACGCGCACCCAGGCCGGGGACACCTTCGCCCTCCACGTCGAGCACGGCTTCGGCGAGTTCGGCACGCCGGCGTCCCTCTTCGGCCGCACCGTCGCCGCCTGCTGGCGGCGCGCCGACTTCGCGGGCCTCGACTGCCTGGGCGAACTGGCCCTTCTCGACCCCGACGAGGGCGGGCCGTCCGCGCTGGAGCGGGCCGCGGCACTGGTGGCGCTCGGCCGCAGGTACGAGCCGCTCACGGACGCCGAGCAGGACGCCGCGGCGGTGCTGCTGTCCCGGCGGCCGGACGAGGTCCCGGAGTGGCTGTGGCAGGAGCTGGCACCCTGCGTCCCGAACCTGCGGATGCCCCTGCTCCTGGCCGTCCACGACCGGGCCCGGCGCACCCGGGACACGGCCCTCGCGCGGCGGTGCGCATGGCGTTTCACGGAGCTGGCCCTGCGGGACCCGGCGCTGCGCCACCTGCTGCCGGACGACCTTGTGGAGGTCGCGGAGGAGACGCCCGGCGAGGAGTCGCCCGTGACGGCCGCGCTCGCGGCGGCCGGCACGCTGCCCGAGATCGCGGGCGTGGCGGCGGTCGCCGCGCTGACCGGTGTCCGCGTCGCCCCCGCCGAAGTGACCCGCGCCGCGGCGAACGCCGTGCCCTGCGCGGGCCCCGAGCTGAAGACCGCGATCGACGCCTGCCCGGGGGCGCTGCGGGACGCGCTGATGGAGGGGGTGCTCACCGGCCTCGCGCACCGGGCCGCAGCCGACGGCCCCGGCGACCTCCACGACCCGGACGTGTGCGACCTGCTGTACGAGCACGCCGGGGACCTCGGATCCGAACCGGACGTCGCGATCCCCGTCCTGGCCTCGGTCGGGCGGCGGCACGCGGACCGCCGGATCGCGGTCACCCGCGCGCTGCTGGCCGCCGGAGCGCCGCCCTCCAGGACCGAACCCGCGCTCGCGGAGGTGTGGGCGGAACCGCCCACGGCGGGCGAATGCCTGCGCCTCCTGGAGGCGCACGCGGCGGAGTTCGCCTCGTCCCGGGCGCTCGCCGGCCTGCCGTCCCGGACGTTCGGGCGGCTCGCCTCCCGGCCCCGCCCCTCGCTCGGCGAGCTCCCCGCGCTCCGCCTCGCCGCCCGGGTGCGGGAACTGCTCCCGGACGGCCCCGCCGCGCGGGACGCGGCGCTCGTCCAGGCGTACGCGGAGGCGCTCGCGGCCGGGCGGGGCGAGCGGGCCGCGCGGGCGCTCTCCGTCCTCGCCGACCCGGGCGAGGCGACCGCCCAGGTGGCGGACGGCGCGTTCACCGACGCCGTGCGGCGCCTGACCGCACGGCCGCCGCGGTTCCGCTCCGCCCTCCTCGCCGCCCTCCCCGAGGCCACCCGCGCCCGCGTGGGGGAACGCTGGATCACCGGCCTGGGCGAGCGCGCCCGCCGGGGGCGCAGCCCGCTGCGCTCCGCCGCGGTCGCCGAGCGCGACGACCTGGTCGAGGTGGTGCTGCGGATGCGGCGCGGCGGCGCCCGCGAACCGGGCCTGGAGCGGTGGGCCGCCGCTGCGTCCGCCGGATGGCTGGCGGCCCGGCAGATCGACTCCCACCTCGCGGGCTCGCCCGGCCTGCGCGAGGAGCTGCGCACCCTGCGGGCAGAGGGGGCGTGAGCGCGTGCACCCCGTGATCGTGCTGCTGTTGATCGTCGTGTGGCTGGCCGCCATGTGGCTGGGGTTCATGTACCTGTTCCCCGTGCTGTTCGCCGCGACGCTGGTCGTCGCCGGCGCGGCGGCGCTCGGCCTCTACTACCTGCACGCCTGCCGGACGCTCGCGCCGTCCACGCTGGAGGGCCCGTCCCCGGTCGCCGCCCCCGACATCGCCTACCGGCACTACCTGCTCGGCCAGGTGTGGCGCGACTGGTGGACGATCAGCCGGACCGTCGTCCCGCAGGTGTACCGGACGGCCAGGAGCGTCGTGCTGAAGCTGACGCGGACGCTGCTCGGCGGCCCGTGGGGCTTCTTCGTCTTCCCCGCCTGGCTGGCGCTGTGCGCGGGCATCGCCGCCGCGGCCGTGCCCGCCTCGGTCTTCGTGCTGGCGCTGACCGTCCTGTACGGGCTGGTCGCCGCGTTCGGCCTCGCCGTGTGGCTCGGGTGCGTGCTCGTCCTCGCGGCGGTGGAGCGCGGCTTCATGATGTACGGGCGCATCCTGCAGACGTGCCCGCACCCCTTCTGCTACGAGCGCATCGGCCTGCCCGAGTACGAATGCCCCGGCTGCGGGGCCCGGCACCCGCACCTGGCGCCCGGAGCGGGGGGCGCCTTCCGGCACGTGTGCCGCTGCGGCGCGCGGCTGCCGACGACCGTCCCGCTCGGGCGCTTCCGGCTGGCCGCGTACTGCCCGCACTGCGGCGGGCGCCTCCCCGAGCGGATCGGGCGCGTCCGCGTGGAGCCGCTGCCGTTCGTCGGCGGCCCGGCCGCGGGGAAGACGACGTTCATGGTGCTCGGCATCCGCGCGCTGCACGCGCGGGCCCGCGCCGTGCACGGCCGGCTGGCGTTCGTCGAGCGGCGGCACGCGCAGGCGTACGCGGGCGCGATCCGCGAGTTCGAGCGCGGCGGGCGGCTCGCCAAGACCGGTCCGGAACTCCCCCTCGCGACCATGGTGGACGTGGAGCTGCCGGGGCGGGCCCGCCGGATCCTCTACCTGTTCGACCCCGCCGGGGAGCACTACACCGGTGCCACGGAGGTCAGGTCGCTGCGCTACCTGGACCACAGCGAGGCGCTGCTGTTCATCGTCGACCCGCTCGCGCTCCCCCAGCTGCGCCGGACGCTGACCGGGGACGAGCGCGCGTTCGTCGACGAGGCCGCCGCGTCGTCGGAGGAGGACCCCGCCGACACCCTGCAGCGGGTGCTGAACGAGCTGCGCTCCCGCCCCGACCAGGGCCGGCAGAAGCGCGTCGCCGTGATCGTCACGAAGACCGACCTGCTGACCCGCACCGAGATCGGCCGCGGCCTGGACGACACCGACCTGCGCGAGTGGCTCGCCCGAGTCGGGCTCGGCAACACCGTCCGCGCCCTCGACCAGGTCGCCGCCCAGGTGCGGTACTTCGCCTCCGGCCTCGGCACCGAGCCCGCCGGCGTCGCCGACCTGCTCGGCTGGGTGACCGGGCTGCCCGCGACCGCGGCGTCCAACGGCGACCGGCCGCTCGCCGACGCCCCGCAGGAGATCCCGGGGACGGCGCCGCTGCGCGCCCCCTGGCCGGTGCGCGGCCGCGGCTCGGGCCGCGTCCCCGTCGGCTACCAGGCCGGGCGGTGGGCGGTTCTCGCGGGGGTGTCGGTCCTCACCATCGCCACGGTGACCGGGGCGTTCGTCGCCGCGGCGGAGCGGTTCCCGTTCTGAACGCCTGCAGGGTTGTGTGACAGAACTGACGCCGCGTACGGTCGTGGTGTGATCATTCGCATCGGCATGGCCCCCGCCGCGTCCACGCTCGGGCCGGACGCGCTGGCCGCTCTCGCGCGCGGCCTCGAACGCGAGGGGTTCGACTCCCTCTGGGTGACCGAGCGGGTCACCGGGCCCGTGCTGGACCCCGTGGTGACGATGACCTACGCGGCGGCGCTGACGTCGCGGATCAAGTTCGGCACCGCCGTGATGGCGCTGCCGGGGCGCTCCCCCGCGGTCCTGGCGAAGGAGCTCGCGTCGCTGGACGTGGTCTCGGGCGGGCGGCTGCTGCCCGCGTTCGGGCTCGGGCAGCGGCACGCGGGCGAGCAGCAGGCGTTCGGGGTGCGGCGGGAGGAGCGCGCCGCGATCTTCGAGGAGGCGCTGCCGCTGCTGCGCCGGTTCTGGGCCGAGGACGAGGTGACCCACGACGGCCCGAGGTTCCGCTACGAGCGGCTGCGCGTTCTGCCGAAGCCGGCCGCGCGGGGCTTCGACGTGTGGATGGGCGGGACGTCCGACGCGGAGCTGCGCCGGACCGGGCGCCTCTCGGACGGGTGGCTCGCCGCGTTCACCACCCCGGCGGAGGCCGAGCGCGGCCGGCGGATCGTCCAGGAGGCGGCGGCGGGCGCGGGACGCGAGATCGAGGAGGAGCATTTCGGCGCGATCGTCCCCTACCGGCGGGGGCCGCTGCCGCCGGGGGCCGAGGAGCGGCTGGCGCGCGCCCGGCGGGTCAGCGGTCCGGCGCCGGCGGGCGACCTCGTCCCCGACCTGGACGGCGTACAGGCGCACCTGAAGCGGCTCGTCGAGGCGGGCCTGTCGAAGTTCGTGCTGACGCCGCTGGCGCCGCCCGCCGACTGGGACGCCGAGCTCGCCGACGTCCGCGACGCCGCGCTGCCCCTTCAGACGCGGCGCTGAGCGTCCGGGCCGGAGGCGGTGCCCCGGTCCAGGGCGTCCAGGACGAAGCCCGCGACCTCGTCGGCCAGCCGGTCGGCGGTCTTCGGGCCGTCGGCGCGGTACCAGGTGGGCATCTGGTTGACCATGCCGAGCGCGACGATCGTGACCGTCTCGGCGGGCGTCGCGGTGCCGAACACGCCGTCCCGCTGGCCCCGCTCGACGATCCCCCGGAACGTCACGTGGTAGCGGCGCCGGTCGGCGCGGATCGACCGCATCCGGGCGCTGTCCAGCCGGTGCATCTCGCGGGAGAACACCTTGGCCTCGTCGATGTGCTCGGCGGTGCTGCGGATCAGCCCGGCCAGCACCGCGTGGAGCGCCTCGCGGGGCGGCGGCCCCTCCGCCAGCACGGCGCCGAGATCGGCGAGCTGCCGGGCGATCAGCGAGTGGTAGATCTCGTAGAGGAGATCGTCCTTGGAGTCGAAGTAGTGGTAGAGGGCTCCCTTGGTGACCTCGGCGGCCTCCACGATGCCCTGCACGGACGTGCCGTCGAAGCCGCGCTCGGCGAACAGCCGGAGCGCGGCGTCCAGGATCCGCCGCTCGACCGCGCTCTGCCTGACCGGGACCGTCGATTCGGGCAGCATCGCCTCGGTCGGCGTCGATCCGGGGACCGGCGTCGGTTCCGTATCCGTCACCTGGGCACCTCCCTGGTGCGCGGCATTGACTCGGATGTGTCCTGCGCATAGCTTGCCAGAAACCGACCAGTCGGTATGCACGGAGAGGGAGAAGCCGATGCCCGCAGTTGAGACGATCCACGGCCCCGCCGACGTCGCCGGCCTCGGCCCCACGCTGATGCACGAGCACGTCTTCGTCCTCGGATCCGAGCACGTCGAGAACTACGGCACCGGAGACTGGTGGGACGAGGAGGAGAAGGTCGCCGACGCCGTCGGCAAGCTCCGCGAGCTGGTGGAGCGGGGCATCCGCACCATCGCCGACCCCACCGTGTGGGGGCTCGGCCGCTACATCCCCCGGATCCAGCGCATCAACGAGCAGGTCCCGGAACTCGGCATCATCGTGGCCACGGGCATCTACACCTACAACGACGTCCCGTTCCAGTTCCACCACCGAGGCCCCGGCACGATGGTGGACGAGGGCCCGGACCCGATGATCGGCCTCTTCGTCCGCGACCTCACCGAGGGCATCGCCGGGACCGGCGTCAAGGCCGCGTTCCTCAAGTGCGCCGTGGACCGCCCCGGCCTCACGCCGGGCGTCGAGCGCGTGCTGCGCGCCGTCGCCGGGGCGCACCGCGAGACGGGCGCGCCGCTCACCGTCCACACCGAGAGCTCGAGCCACGCGGGCCGGACGGTCGTGGACCTGCTCGGCAAGGAGGGCGTCGACCTCACCAAGCTCGTCGTCGGGCACGCCGGCGACAGCAACGACCTCGACTACCTGATGGAGCTGGCCGACACCGGCGCGATCCTCGGCATGGACCGGTTCGGCCTCGACGTCATCAACCCGACCGCCGACCGGGTCGCCACCATCGCGGCGCTGTGCGAGCGCGGGTACGCCGACCGGATCGTCCTCAGCCACGACGCGAGCTGCTTCATCGACTGGTTCGGCCCGGACCCGGCGACGGTGCCGGCCATGCAGCCGAACTGGCACTACCGGCACATCAGCGACGACGTCCTGCCCGCGCTGCGCGAGGCGGGCGTCACCGACGCGCAGATCGACCAGATGCTCGTCGGCAACCCGAGGCGGTACTTCACCATCTGATCGTCCGCGCGGCCCCGGGGATCGGCCGGCGACTATTCCCTAGAAATCGGGAATCATGGGAGGAACCTGCTCGGGAGGAGGCCCATGGTGAGCGAGGGACCCGCGCGGCGCGGTGCCCGCGGCCTGCTGCCGGTCCTCCTGGTCATGCTGCTCGCCCTCCTCGTCCCGGGCTGCCGGGTGATGGAGCAGGGCACCGACGACGTCGCGCCGCCCGTCGACGCGGGCCCGAGCAGCACCAAGCCCGCCAAGCCCAGCGGGCGGCGCCCCGGCGTCGTCAACATCGAGACCGAGCAGGCCCTCAACGGCACCCGCGCCGCCGGGACGGGCATCGTGCTCACCCCGGCCGGCCTCGTCCTCACCAACAACCACGTGATCCAGGGCGCCACCGCGATCAAGGGAACCGACACCGACAACCGCCGCACCTACACCGCGCAGGTCGTCGGCTACGACCGGACGGGCGACATCGCCGTGATCAGCCTGGCCGGCGCGGCCCGGCTGAAGGCGGCCCGGTTCGGCCCCGCGTCGTCGGTGAACGTCGGCGACGCGGTGACCGCCGTCGGGAACGCCGGCGGAAAGGGCGGGACCCCGACCGTCGTCACCGGCAAGGTCACCGCCCTGGACCAGTCCGTCACCGCGCGCGACGACAGCAACGGGACCTCCGAGCGGCTGACCGGGCTGATCGAGACCAGCGCCCCGATCAAGCCGGGCGACTCCGGCGGCCCGCTGCTGGACTCCACGGGCAAGGTCATCGGGATCAACACCGCCGCGTCCGCCGGGTTCTCGGTGAAGGGCGCGGAGCGCGACAAGGACCACCGCGGGTACGCCATCCCGTCCGAGCGGGCGCTGGAGATCGCCCGGCAGATCCAGCGCGGCGAGGCGTCCTCGACCGTGCACATCGGCAGGACCGCCATGCTCGGCGTCAAGGTCCGCTCCAACGGCGGCTCGCCGGGCGCGCTGGTCACCGAGGTCGTGCCGGGCTCGCCCGCCGCGTCGGCGGGGATCCCCGTCGGCGCCGCGATCGTCACCCTCGGCGCGAACGCGGTCGACACGCCCGCCGCGCTCACCGCCCTGATGCTGTCCCACCACCCGGGGGACGTCGTCCGGATCGAATGGACGACGCGCGACGGCGGCCGGGCGGGGACCAGCCTCCGCCTGGCGGAAGGACCGCCGCAGTAGGACGGGTTATCGTGCGACAGTAGAACGGTCGGACGACCATGAGGATGTGGCCCTATGACGCGCAAGGCGCCCGCCGGTGACTTCGACGACTCGGGTCTGGAGGTCTCCAAGCCGAAGGCCTGGGCGGCCGGCGTGCCCGGGGTGACGGCCGCGCTGCGCCAGTCGTACGAGCAGATGGGCGTCCGCCGGACGGCGCTGACCCTGCTGCGCGTCAACCAGAAGCAGGGTTTCGACTGCCCCGGCTGCGCGTGGCCGGAGGGCGACCACCGGCACGTCGCCGAGTTCTGCGAGAACGGCGCGAAGGCGGTCGCCGAGGAGGCGACGACGCGGCGGATCACCCGGGAGTTCTTCGCCGCGCACACCGTCGGGGAGCTGGCCGAGCGGTCCGACCACTGGCTCGGGCAGCAGGGACGGCTGACCGAGCCGATGGTGAAGCGGGCCGGGTCCGAGCACTACGAGCCGGTGTCGTGGGACGAGGCGTTCCGGCTGCTGGCGGGCGAGCTGACGGCGCTGGAGTCGCCGGACGAGGCGGTCTTCTACACCTCCGGCCGGACGAGCAACGAGGCCGCGTTCGCCTACCAGCTGTTCGCCCGCGCGTTCGGCACGAACAACATGCCGGACTGCAGCAACATGTGCCACGAGTCGTCGGGGTCCGCGCTGAGCGAGACCATCGGCATCGGCAAGGGCTCGGTGCTGCTGGACGACCTCTACCAGGCCGATCTCATCTTCGTCGTCGGGCAGAACCCGGGCACGAACCATCCGCGCATGCTGTCGGCGCTGGAGCGGGCCAAGAAGGAGGGCGCGCGGATCATCGCCGTCAACCCGCTGCCCGAGGCGGGGCTGATGCGGTTCAAGAACCCGCAGCGCCCGTCCGGGGTGACGGGCCAGGGCACGGTCCTCGCCGACCGGTTCCTGCAGATCAGGCTGAACGGCGACCTGGCCCTGTTCCAGGCGCTCAACCGGATGCTGCTGGAGTCGGACGCGCCCGACGCCGTCGACCGGGAGTTCCTCGACGCCCATACCCACGGCTTCGACGCGTTCCGCAAGCACGTCCTCGGCCTGGACTGGGACGACGTGCTGGAGGCGACCGGCCTGACCCGCGGCGAGATCGCCGCGACGCTCGGGGACGTCCTCGGCGCGAAGCGGATCATCGTCTGCTGGGCGATGGGCCTCACCCAGCACCGCAACTCGGTGCCGACGATCCGCGAGATCGTCAACTTCCTGCTGCTGCGCGGCAACATCGGCCGGCCCGGCGCGGGCGTCTGCCCGGTGCGCGGCCACTCCAACGTGCAGGGTGACCGGACGATGGGCATCTGGGAGAAGCCGAAGCCCGCCTTCCTGGACGCCCTGGCCGCCGAGTTCGGGTTCGAGCCGCCGCGCGAGCACGGCGTCGACACGGTCGAGGCGATCCGCGCCATGCGGGACGGCCGGGCGAAGGTCTTCCTCGGCATGGGCGGCAACTTCGTCCGCGCCACCCCCGACTCCGCCGTGACCGAGGCGGCGCTGCGGAGCTGCCGGCTGACCGCCCAGGTGTCCACCAAGCTCAACCGGTCGCACGCGGTGGCCGGCGAGGTGGCGCTGATCCTGCCCACGCTCGGCCGTACCGAGCGCGACGAGCAGGAGTCGGGGCCGCAGTTCGTCTCCGTCGAGGACTCGATGGGCATGGTGCACGCCTCGCGCGGCCGCCTCGCCCCGGCGTCGGACCGGCTGCTGTCGGAGGTGTCCATCGTCTGCCGGCTCGCCAAGGCCGTCCTCCCCGGATCGGGCATCGGCTGGGACGCGATGGAGCGCGACTACGACGTGATCCGCGACCACGTCTCCCGGGTCGTCCCCGGGTTCGCGGACTACAACGCCCGCATCCGCGAGGCGGGCGGGTTCACGCTCCCCCACGCGCCCCGCGACGAGCGGCGGTTCCCGACCGCGACCGGCAAGGCCAACCTGACGGTGAACGAGCTGGAGGTCCTGCGGGTCCCGGAGGGGCGGCTGCTGCTCCAGACCGTCCGCAGCCACGACCAGTACAACACCACGATCTACGGCCTGGACGACCGCTACCGCGGCATCAAGGCCGGGCGCCGCGTCGTGTTCGTCAACCCCGCCGACCTCTCCGGCCTGGGCGTCGCCGACGGCACGCTCGTCGACCTGGTGTCGGAGTGGTCGGACGGCACCGAGCGGCGCGCGCCCGGGTTCCGCACCGTCGCCTACCCGACGGCGCCGGGGTGCGCGGCGGCGTACTTCCCGGAGACGAACGTCCTCGTCCCCCTCGACAGCACCGCCGAGGTCAGCAACACGCCCACGTCCAAATCGGTCGTCATCCGCCTGGAGCCCGCGTCCTCGCGGTGA
This sequence comes from Actinomadura sp. B10D3, assembly GCF_039871695.1. Lineage (NCBI taxonomy): Bacteria > Bacillati > Actinomycetota > Actinomycetes > Streptosporangiales > Thermomonosporaceae > Actinomadura > Actinomadura sp. B10D3. The sequence continues at coordinate 148,825 of NZ_JBDPLY010000008.1, read as the reverse complement.
AGTAGTCCCGTCGCGGGCGCTGGTTTAGGCTGCGGGCATGACGAACCTCCCCGAGCATGCCGGGACGCCCGGAGCGCCGGAGATGCGGGCCGGCGACGCCGACCGCGAGCGCGTCGCGCACGTGCTGCGCGAGGCGGCCGGCGAGGGGCGGCTGACGCTCGCCGAACTGGACGAGCGGCTGGACGCGGTGTACGCGGCGAAGACGTACGCGGACCTGGAGCCGCTCACCCGCGACCTGCCGGCGCCGGGCACGGCCGCGCCGCCGGCGACGGCGGCCGGGGCGGACTGGCGGCCGATGGAGGGCGCGCCGTCCTGGAAGAGCGGCATCGGGGTCATGAGCGGGTTCCGGCGCTCGGGCGTGTGGAACGTCCCGCGCAAGTTCAGCGCGTTCGCGTTCTGGGGCGGCGGCAAGATCGATCTGCGCGACGCCCGGTTCGCGGAGGACAGGGTCACGATCCGGGCGCTGGCGATCATGGGCGGGTTCGAGATCATCGTGCCGGACGACATCACCGTGCACGTCAAGGGCCTCGGCATCATGGGCGGCTTCGACCAGCGGGCGAGCGGCCCCGGCGTCCCCGGCTCCCCCACGGTGGTGGTGAAGGGCCTGGCGTTCTGGGGCGGGGTCGGCGTGAGGCGCCGCAAGTCCAGCCGCCAGAAGAAGCGCCAGAAAGAACTCGGAGGCGAGTAGGCGCCGCGCCCTCCGGCGCGGGGCGGCTCAGTCGGCGAGGCGGTCAAGCCATTCGTTGAGCAGGGCGGTCTCCGAGGCGGTCAGGACGGGTGGCGGGGCCGCGGCCAGGGCGGCCTTCAGGGCGGCGGCCTTCTGGGCCACCGCGTCGCTGAGGGGGGCCGCGTCGGACGGCACGGTGACGGCGGCGAGCACGGCCTCACGCATCCGAACCGACGCCTCCCGGTCGGCCTCCTCCCCGGCGGGCGCCGCGATCAGCGAGAACGTGAGCCCCACCCCGGCGGCATTGATGATGCGCGCGGCGGTCTCCACGGGAACGCGGAGCCGGCCCGCCCGCGCGACCTCCTCGACCAGGCCCAGCAGGATGGCGTGCGCCTCCTTCGCGGCGGCGGGCGTCCGGGAGGTCCCGTACATCAGCGTGTAGAACGCCGGGTGGGTGACGCCGTACTCGACGTGCAGGTCCCAGCCCCGGCGCAGGTCCTCGACCGGGTCGCCGGTGCTGCCCTGCGCGCGCTTGGTCGCCAGGTACTCGTCGAACCCGTACGCCGCGACGGCGTCGAACAGGCCCTGCTTGTCGCCGAAATGGTGGTAGAGGGTCGGCGCGCCGACGCCGGCGGCGGTGCACACGGCCCGCGTCGAGACGGGCTCGCCGTTCGCCTCGGAGAGCAGCCGGGCCGCCGCGTGGACGATCCGGTCCCGCGTGGCGAGGTCCTTCTGAGCGGTCACGGTAACGATGCTACAGAAAAGTTCTGAACATCGCTATGCAAGACCCGTGTAGCGTGACTATAGTCTTTCTCGTACCAACGCTATAGACGGCCGGACGGCCGTCACGAGACACGAGAGGGGGCGCGGCCATGCGCAGCGCCGTGCTTTCCGGGCCGGGCAAGCCGCTGGAGATCGTCGAGCGGGAGGTGCCCGAACCGGGCCCCGGCGAGATCCTGGTGAAGGTGACCGCCTGCGGGATGTGCTACTCCGAGGTCAACCATCTGCGGGACCACTACCCGTTCGGGACGTTCCCGGCCGTTCCCGGGCACGAGATCAGCGGCGTCGTCGCCGCGCTCGGCGAGGGCGTCACGTGGCCCGAGGTCGGCACGCCGGTCGGCACCGGCTGGATCTACGGGTCGTGCGGAACCTGCGACCAGTGCGTCCGCGGCGACCAGATCCTGTGCACCGGGGCGCCGAAGCAGGTGACCGGCGTGAACACCGACGGCGGCTACGCCGAGTACTTCCTGGGCCGCGCGGGTTTCGCCACCCCGCTGCCGGACGGCCTCGACCCGGTCGCCGGCGCACCGCTGATGTGCGCCGGGATCACCGCGTTCAACGGCCTCCGGCACGCCGGCACCGCCGCCGGGTCGAGGGTCGCCGTGCTCGGCACCGGCGGCGTCGGGACGATGGCGCTCCGGTTCGCCGTCGCGATGGGCGCCCGCGTCGCCGTGGTGTCCCGGTCGCGGCGCGCCGAGAAGGAGGCGCTGGACGCCGGCGCCGAGCTGTTCGTCGCGACCGCCGAGCAGGACCCGGCGGAGGCGCTGCGGGCCTGGGGCGGGGCCGACGTGGTCGCCAACACCGCGCCCGACACCGGGACCGGCCTCGCCGCGTTCGGCGGCCTGCGCCCCGACGGCACCCTGCTCTACCTCGGCATGGGGGCCGAGAACGTGAGCGTGCCGCCGGTGGCGCTCGTCTCCAACCGGCTGCGGGTGATGGGCGTGCCGTCCGGCTCGCCGCACGACCTGCGCGACACGCTCGCCTTCGCGAAGGCGCACGGCATCGCCCCCGAGGTGACGCCCATCACCCTGGACGACGCCCCGCGCGTCCTCGCCGCGATGGACGAGGGCACCCACCGCGGCCGCGCCGTCATCACCTTCGAGTGAACCGCTTCCACGGCCGCGCCTTCTCGTAGGCGGCGCACGCGGCCATGACCAGGGCGTCGGCGTGCCGGGCGCCGACGACCTGGAGGCCGACCGGCAGGCCACCGGAGGTGAACCCGCACGGCAGGCTCGCGGCCGGCTGCTGCGTCATGTTGAACGGGTAGGTGAACGGGGTCCAGCTCGTCCAGCGCGGGGACGGCGAACCCGGCGGGACCTCCCGCCCGGCCTCGAACGCGGCGATCGGCATCGTCGGGGTGAGCAGCAGGTCGTACCGCTCGTGGAACAGGCCCATCACCCGGCCGAGCTCCATCCGGCGGGCCGTGGCGGTGAGGTACTCGACGGCCGAGTACCGCGCGCCCTGCTCGCAGATCTCCTGCAGGCCCGGGTCAAGGCGTGCGAACGCCTCCGGCGGCAGGTGCTCGACCACCTTGGCCGCGCCCGCGAACCACAGGACCTCGAAGTCCTCGACGGGGTCGCCGAAGCCGGGGTCGGCCTGCTCCACCTTCGCGCCCAGCTCGGCGAAGACCTCGGCGGCGGCGGCGACGGACGCCGCGACCTCCGGGTCGACCCGCGCGAACCCGAGGTCGGGGCTGAAGGCGATCCGCAGGCCGGTCAGGTCGTCCGGATCGGCCTCGGTGAACGGGACCTCCGGCGGCGGCAGCGACGACCAGTCGCGGCCGTCGGCGCCGCAGATCACGTCCAGGAGCAGGGCGGCGTCGGCGACGGTGGTGGTCATCGGGCCGGTGTGCGCGAGCGTCCCGAACGGGCTCGCCGGGTAGTGCGGGACGCGGCCGTACGTCGGCTTGATGGTGAACGTGCCGGTGAACGCGGCCGGGATGCGCACCGAGCCGCCGCCGTCGGTGCCGAGCGCGAGCGGCGCCATCCCCGCCGCGACGGCCGCCGCCGCGCCGCCGGACGACCCGCCCGGCGTGCGGGACGGGTCCCACGGGTTGTGGGTGACGCCCGTCAGCGGGTTGTCGGTCACGCCCTTCCAGGCGAACTCGGGCGTCGTCGTCTTCCCGACGAACACCGCGCCCTGCTCGCGCAGGCGGGCCACCGACGGGGCGTCCTCATCCCACGGGCCGGCCGGGTCGATCGTCGTCGAGCCGCGCAGCGTCGGCCAGCCCCGGGTGAGCAGGACGTCCTTGATGGAGACGGGCACGCCGTCCAGCGGCCCGAGCGTCGCGCCCCGCCGCCACCGCCCGGCCGCCTCGCGGGCCATATCGAGCGTGGTCTCCTCGTCGACCAGGCAGAACGCGTTGAGCTCCGGGTCGTCCCGCCGTATCCGGGCGAGGACGGCCTCGGCGGCCTCGACCGGGGAGAGCGTCCCGGCCGCGTACGCCTCCACCAGTTCGGTCGCGGTCAGATCGGCCGCGTCGGCCATGGCTACCCCCTCTGGTTCGAACCCACATAGCCGAGCCGCTTGTCCACGACGTTGCGGAGCGGGCGGCCGGACACGTAGCGGCCGAGATTGGCGGTGAACAGCCGGACCAGCTCGTCCCGCCAGCCGATCACGTCGCCGGACATGTGCGGGGACACGATGACGTTCGGCATGTCCCACAGGGGCGAGGACGGCGGCAGCGGCTCGTCCTCGAAGACGTCGAGCGCGGCGCCCGCGATCCGCCCGGCGCGCAGCGCCTTGACGAGATCGGGCTCGGCCACCAGCGCGCCCCGGCCCACATTGATCAATCGCGCGGACGGCCGCATCCGGTCCAGCGCGGCGGCGTCGACCATGCCGCGGGTCTGCGGGGTGAGCGGCGCGGCGAGCACCACGTAGTCGGCCTCGGCGAGCGCCTCGTCCAGCCGCTCCATCGGGTGGACGGCACCGAGGTCGGGATCGGCGTCGCGGGCGGTGCGGCCCACCCCGGTGACGGCCAGGCCCCCCGCGGACAGCCGGCGGCCGATGGCGCGGCCGATCGGGCCGGTGCCGACGACGAGCGCGCGGGCCCCGGTGACGCGCTCGGTCTCGCGGTGCCGCCAGCGCCGCTCACCCTGCAGGCGCAGCGTGCCGGGAAGGTCCTTGGCTAAGGCCAGCACCAGCCCGAGGACGTACTCGGCGATCGGCTCGTCGAACACACCTCGCGAATTGGTGACTTTAGTCTCACTTTCGATGAGGGCCGGGAACATCAGCCGCTCCACACCGGCGCTCGCGATGTGCACCCACCCGGGCCCGCCGGACTCCGGCCAGGCCCCCGCGAGGGCGTCGGAAAGGAAGTCCCACATGAAGAGGACGTCGGCGCCCGGAAGCGCCTCCGCAAGGGCTGTTTCGCGCACGTAACGGACCCGCGCGAGGCGCTCGGCCTCCGCCATGCCGCGCGGCTCGACGTCCCCGACCAGCACCACCACGTCGGGCGGGCCGCCGGAGGCGTGCTGAACAGGATCCATCGGTGTCACTTCCGGGGTGTGCTGAGTTTACGAGAAGGCAACTCGTGGAGGCATTGACACGCTAGAAAGCGTTCGTAGGATTGTCAACAATCAGCACGGTGCACCACGGCCCTGGTCACCGCACTGACCCCTGTGCTGCAAGACCGTCGCAACCGAAGCCTGGCCAGGACGGATCCCAGAGCGCTCTAACTCAAGCCCCCTCCGGGGGGTGTGGGGGGGCACCCCCCACGTCCATGGAGAGTCCTTTCGGGTGGCGACGATCTCGCCAACCCCACTTCACGGGGAGGTCCGGCATGCCCAAGCTCATGACCATCACTCTGGAGCGTCGTGGCGTCTCGTGCGTCGCGGAGCTGCTGGAGAAGGACGCGCCGCGGACCTGCGAGGCCGTCTGGCGCTCCCTGCCCCTCGGAGGCGACGCGTACCACGCCAAGTACGCCCGCAACGAGGTGTACACGATGGTCGAGCGGTTCTCCGAGGACGAGGTCGGCCTGGAGAACCCCACCGTCACCCCCATCCCGGGCGACGTCGTCTACTTCTCCTTCCCGGGCGGGATGCTCGACCGGAAGTTCAAGGAGGAGAAGAACATCCACGCGCTGCCCGGGGTCATCGACCTCGCGATCTTCTACGGTCGCAACAACCTGCTGCTCAACGGCGACGTCGGCTGGGTGCCCGGCAACGTGTACGCGACGATCGTCGACGGCCTCGACCGGATGGCCGAGGCGTGCAACGACGTCTGGCGCTCCGGCGGTGTCGGTGAGCGCCTCGTCTACACCCGCGCCGAGTCCTAGAGCGGTGGGCACCCAGATGACATTCGACCCCACGCTGGTCGTCGGCCCCGAGCTGCTCGCGCAGCACGGCATCGGCGTGGTCGCGCCCTTCGACTTCGCGCTCGACCGCGAACTGTGGCGCTGGACCCCCGACGACGTCTCGCTGTACATGACCCGGCTCCCGTACGTACCGGTGCCGGTCACCGTCGAGATGGCGTCCGCGCTGTCGGACCAGTCGATCGTCCGGCAGGCCACCCGCGACGTGCTCGCCCCCGAGCCGCTCGCGGTCGCCTACGCCTGCGCGTCCGGCAGCTTCATCCGCGGCAAGGCCGGCGAGCTGCAGCTGCACCAGTCGATGACGGCGGCCGGCGCGCCGGTGTCGACGACGACGTCGGGCGCGCTGGTGGAGTCGCTCGGGCTGCTGAACGTCCGCCGCATCGCGGTCGTCACGCCCTACATCGACGCGGTCACCGAGCGGCTCGTGTCGTTCCTCCGCGAGTACGGCATCGAGGTCGTGTCGTCGGTCGGGATGGGGCTGCTCAGCCACATCTGGAAGGTCGGGTACGGCGAGATCGTGTCCGCGGTGTCGACGGTGGACGGCCCCGAGGCCGAGGCCGTCTTCATCAGCTGCACGAACGTCCCGACCTACGACATCATCGCGCCGCTCGAGCAGATGATCGGCAAGCCGGTGCTGACCGCCAACCAGGTGACGATGTGCTCGGCGCTGCGCGCGATGGGCCGCTCGGCGGCCGGTCCCGGGCAGTCGCTGGTCCAGCTCGCCCCGTCCACGGCGGCCTGACCGCCATGATCCGCGAGGTTAGGATTGTCGACAACATGGGCCATAACGGGTTGAGCGCCGGATTCCTCTACCCCGGCTACAGCGCCGAGGACGACTATCCGGTCATCGAGCGCGCCCTGCGTGAATCGGGAGCCGGCGGGGTCAGCCTGCCCGTCGTGCACACGCTGATGCGCGAGGACGCCCACCGCGTCGACGCGCTGCTCGACATCGGCGGCGCCGACGTCCTCGGCGACGGGGCCCGGACGCTGCGCGGGCTGGGCGTGCGGGCCGCGGTGTGGGCCTGCACCAGCGGCAGCTTCGTGTTCGGCTGGGACGGTGCCGCGCAGCAGGTCGCGGGCGTGCGGGAGGCGGCGGGCGTGCCCGCGTCCAGCACCTCGTTCGCGTTCGTGAACGCGGCGCAGGCCCTCGGCGTGACGAGGGTGGCGGTGGCCGCGACCTACCCGGCCGACGTCGCCGAGCGGTTCGTCGCGTTCCTCGCGCACGCCGGCATCGAGGTGGTGGCGCTGTCCTGCCGGGGCATCGTCACCGCCGCCGAGGTCGGCACCCTCGGCCGCGACGAGGTGCTCGCGTTCGTCGCGGCCAACGACCATCCGGACGCCGAGGCGGTGCTGGTCCCCGACACCGCGCTGCACACCGTGGCCTGGCTCGACGAGCTGGAGGAGCGGGTCGGCAAGCCGGTGCTGACCGCCAACCAGGTGAGCGTGTGGGAGGGGCTGCGGCTCGCGTCCGGCCCCGGCGGCCTCCCGCCGCGCACCGGGCTGGGCCGGCTGTTCGCCGCGCCCGCCACCGTCCCCGCCGCGGGACGACATACCTGGAAGCCGTGACGAAAGGGGCCCGCCCATGGGCCGGTTGGGTGAGCTGGAACCTGTCCCCCGCAAGTCGACCGTCGAGATCGTCTCCGACGAGCTGCGCTCGGCGATCATGTACGGGTCGCTGGAGCCCGGCGCGCAGCTCGGCGAGGCCGAGCTCGCCGGGCGCCTCGGCATCAGTCGCGGCCCGCTGCGCGAGGCGATGCAGCGGCTCGTCCAGGAGGGCCTGCTCGTCAGCGAGCCGCACCGCGGGCTGTTCGTGATCACCCTCGACGAGGGGGACGTCGAGGACGTCTACCTCGCCCGGCTCGCGATCGAGCGCGAGGCCTGCCAGCTCATCATGGAGCGGAACCGGGGCGAGGCGGTCGCCCGGCTCACCGACGCCCTGGACGCGCTGGTCGAGGCCGCGAGCCAGCGGGACCGCGTCGCGATGAGCGACGCCGACCAGGCGTTCCACGAGGTGCTGGTCAGCTCGTCCGGCAGCCCCCGGCTGGAGCGGATGGCGCACACCCTGCTGGTGGAGACGCGGATGTGCCTGAACGCCCTGCAGGACACCTACCCCGAGCCGTCCGAGCTGGTCGAGGAGCACCGGCGGCTCGTCGACGCGATCGGCGACGGCGAGGAGGAGCGGCTGCTGACCCTCATCGAGGAGCACATGACCGACTCCATCGAACGGCTCCGCGTCACCTGACGCCGGCCCGCCCCCGGCCCTGGACATCCGGACCGCGGGGCACCTACATTGCAGATTGTCGACAATCTACCGGAGGGACGCATGGCGACGCTCTCACCCCTGCTCAAGCAGGCCACCCCTGTCCTTGCCGAGCGCGGCGAGGGCGTGTACCTGTACGACACCGACGGCCGCCGGCACCTCGACTTCACCGCGGGCATCGGCGTCACCAACACCGGCCACTGCCACCCGCGCGTGGTCGAGGCCGCGCAGAAGCAGGTCGGGACGCTGATCCACGGGCAGTACACGACGGTGATGCACCAGCCGCTGCTGCGGCTCACCGAGGCGCTCGGCGACGTCCTTCCGGACGGCCTGGACTCGCTGTTCTTCCTCAACAGCGGCAGCGAGGCCGTCGAGGCGTCCATCCGGCTGGCCCGGCACGCGACCGGGCGGCAGAACATCGTGGTCTTCCACGGCTCCTTCCACGGCCGGACGATGGGCGCCGCCGCGCTCACCACCGCGGGCACGAAGTTCCGCGCCGGGATCGGCCCGCTGATGCCGGGCGCCGCCATCGCACCGTTCCCGCAGGCCTACCGGTACGGCTGGTCGGAGGAGGAGGCCACCCGCTTCGCGCTGCGCGAGCTGGACTACCTGCTCGTCACCGCCAGCCCCGCGGCCGACACCGCCGCGTTCGTCGTCGAGCCCGTGCTCGGCGAGGGCGGCTACATCCCGGCGCCGCCCGCGTTCCTGGAAGGGCTGCGCGAGCGCGCCGACCGGCACGGCATCCTGCTGATCATGGACGAGGTGCAGACCGGCTTCGGGCGGACCGGCCGGTTCTGGGGGCACGAGCACTCCGCGGCGCGCCCGGACGTCCTGATCACGGCGAAGGGGCTGGCCAGCGGGTTCCCGCTGTCGGCGATCGCGGCGCCGGCGGCGCTGATGGAGAAGGCGCGTCCGGGGTCGCAGGGCGGGACGTACGGGGGCAACGCGGTCGCGTGCGCCGCCGCGCTCGCCACCCTCCAGGTCATCGCCGACGAGGACCTCGTCGGCAACGCGGCCCGGCAGGGCGCGCGGCTGAACGACGGGCTCCGCAAGGTCGCCGCCGACCACCCGGAGATCGGCGACGTGCGCGGGCTCGGGCTGATGCAGGCCAGCGAGTTCACCACCCGGGACGGCGAGCCCGACGCCGCCGCCGCGGCGCGGGCGCACAAGGCCGCCGCCGAGCGCGGGCTGCTGCTGCTCACCTGCGGCGCGTACGGCAACGTCGTCCGGATGATCCCGCCGCTGATCGTCACCGAGGAGCAGGTCGACGACGCGCTCGGCATCTGGTCGCACGCCGCGGCGGACGCGACCGGCTGACGCGACCGGCCGACGAGACAGGCCGACGAGACAGGCCGACGAGACAGGCCGACGAGACAGGCCGACGAGACAGGCAGGGCACGGGCGTTTCCGGGGAGGAGGCGCGGCGCCCGGTGGTGAAAGGGCGAGGCCACCGGGCGCCGCGGGACCGGGCGCGTCAGCCGAGCGGCCGCGCGCAGTCGATGGGCCAGTACGGGCCCCAGATGTCGAGCGAGTTCAGCACGAACTTGATCATCACCGGGTCGAAGGCGATGCCGACGTGCGCGTTGGTGTCGTTCGGGCACTTGTCCTGGAGCAGCACGTTCTGGGCGTTCGAGCCGTTCAGGAACTCCGACGTGTACGGCGTGACGACCTCGTCGTACCTGGTGGCGAGCACGATGTACGTCGGGCCGGGCTCGGTGTCGCCGCCCTCGTTCAGCTTCTTGAGGAAGTCGGAGCCGACGATCTGCTGGCCGGCCGCCGGCGCGGCCCGGACGACCGCCTGCGTGATGCCGAGCAGGCTGCCGAGTTCCACCAGCCCCGACATGTTGGTGCCGTGGTTGGACGGGACGATCCCGATGAGCTTGTTCACCTTGGCGGCCCCGCCGAGGAACTTCATGTAATAGCGCGGCATCATGCCGCCCTGCGAATGACCGACGATGTCGACCTTCGGCGCCCCGGTCGACGCGAGCACCCTGTCGACGAATGCCGACAGTTCACCGGCCGAGGTGGGAATGTCATGGATTCCCTGGATAGGGCCGTCCTTCGGCCCGCCGTAATTGAGGGCGTAGACGCAGTATCCGGCCTTCTTCAGCGCGGGCGAGAGCTTCTGCCAGTTGAACGCCATGTTCTCGAAAGTGCCGTGCACCAGCACGACCGGACGGGGGTGCGTGAACGAGGGCTTGCAGTTCCAGTCGTTCGCTCCCTCCGGGCTGATCTCCGCGTGCGCGGCGGGTACCGGCGCGCCGAAGACGGCGATCATCGCGGCGGCCGTGACCGCCCATGAGCGGAGCCGTCTGAAACGCATGGGCATCTCCCTTAATGCGGGCACGACGAAACGGCCGGATGTCCGGCCATTCCTGCGCGTCGTGACGGTCGGGGTGGAGTGCCCACAACGTACGGCCGCTTTCCGGCGCGGTCTTGTGGACCGGCCGCCGGTTACCTCGGGGAGATTGTCAGCCGATTCACAATCGGTTCGGCGCGCACATCATCCGACCTGCGTCTTCGCCGGGACGCACCCGCACCGCCCGGTTCGGGCCGCCCAGGGGGCGGTCATGCGCGGGTGAGCCCGTCGACGAGTGCGCGGAGCCCGTCCAGGTAGGTGTCCTGCGCGGTCAGCGGCGCCCAGTCCGGGGCGACCTCCGCGAGCCGCGGCAGCTCCGTCCGGTCCAGCTCGGCGAAGACCTGGTCGCGGTAGGTCGGGCGGTCGTCCCGGGCCCGCCGGCGGGCCGCCGCCGCCCGGACGATGATCTCCCCCGCGGTGTAGTACCAGATGGCCCGGTAGGCGTGCACGGCCCGCTCGGGGGTGAGCCCGCACTCGGCGAGGCCGTCCAGGATCTGCTCGACGAACCACAGCGCCGACCGCGACATCAGGTCGTCGGCGGTGAGGACCTCGGCGATCCACGGGATGCCGGCGAGCGAGTCGTGGATCGCCGCCGCGACGGCGACCACCCGCTCGCGCGGGTCGCCGGGAAGCTCGGGCCGGCGCAGCCTCCTCTCGGCGTAGTCGTCCACCAGCAGCAGGAGCAGCTCGTCCTTGTCGCGCACGTGGTGGTAGAGCGCCATCGGGGTGCCGCCGATCTCCCCGGCCAGCCTCCGCATGGTGAGCCGGCCGACGCCCTCCTCCGCCACGATCCGGCGGGCGGCGGCGACGATGTCGGCGCGTGAGATGCGGGGCGGGCGGCCCCGCCGTTCGGTCTGTCGCGGCATGGCGTCCATCATCCCCGGCTCGACAGCGGGCGGCGTCCCGGGTTACTTTTCTTACATGTACAAAAATTCTCGACCTGGGGTGGTGCTGGCGGCCGCGTGCATCGCGCAGTTCGTCGTCGCCCTGGACATGGCGGTGGTCAACGTCGCCCTGCCCGCGATCCGCGCGGCCCTCGGCTTCGCGCCCGTCGACCTGTCGTGGGTCGTGCACGTCTACGCGCTCACGTTCGGCGGGTTCCTGGTGCTCGGCGGGCGGGCCTGCGACCTCTTCGGGCGGCGCCGGCTGTTCGTCCTCGGCCTGGCGGTCTTCGGCCTGTGCTCGCTCGCCGGCGGTCTCGCCCAGGCGCCCTGGCAGCTCATCGCCGCCCGGGCGGGCCAGGGCCTCGGCGCCGCCGCCGTCGCGCCGGCCGCGCTCGCCCTGCTGACCACCACGTTCGAGGGACGCGCCCGCGTCCGGGCGTTCGGCGTCTGGAGCGCGGTGAACGCGGCGGGCGGCGCGCTCGGCGTGCTGGCCGGCGGCGTGCTGGCCGAGTACGCGGGCTGGCGCTGGGTGATGCTGGTCAACCTGCCCATCGTCGCCGCCGCGCTGGCGCTCGTGCCCGCGGGCGTCCCCGCCGGGGCGGCGGCGGGACGCGACCGGCCGGACGTCCTCGGGGCGGTCCTCGCGACCTGCGGGATCGGCCTCCTCGTCTTCGGCGTGGTCCGCACCGACTCCCTCGGCTGGACGTCCCCGGCGACCCTCGCCACGCTCGCCACCGCCGCGTGCCTCCTGGCGGCGTTCGTGTTCACCGAGTCCAGGGTCAGGGCGCCGCTCGTCCGCCTCGGCTTGCTGCGCAGCCGGTGGGTGGCCGGCGCAAACGTGATCGTGTTCCTCGCCGCCGCGGGCCAGTTCTCCGCGTTCTACTTCGTGTCGCTGTACATGCAGGAGGTCCTGCACATGGGCGCCGCGGAGACGGGCCTGGCGTTCCTGCCCTTCTCGGCCGGGCTCGTGGCGGGCTCCGTGGCCGCCACCCGGATCACCTCGGCCCGCTCGCCGCGCGCCTCGCTCGTCCCGGGCGCGCTGCTCGGCGCGGCGGGCCTCGGCTGGTTCGCGCTGATCAGTCCGGGCGGCGGCTTCCTCACCGACGTCCTCGGCCCGTCCCTGGTGTGCAGCGTCGGCACCGGCCTCGTCCTGGCGCCGGTCACCGTCGCGGCCACCACCGGAGTCGCCCCCGGCGAGGCCGGCATGGCCTCCGGGCTGCTCAACAGTTCCCGCCAGCTCGGCGGCTGCATCGGCCTGGCCGCGCTCGCCACCGTCGCCGCGCACCGCACCGGCGGCGCCGCGACCGAGTCCGCTCTGAACAGCGGCTACGCCCTGTCCCTCACCGTCTCGGCCGCTCTCTTCCTGCTGGCGGCCGCGGCCGCCGCGGCCCTCCCCCGCCGCACGGCGCAGACCCCGTCCATCCCCTCGAATCGCGAGAACCGACTGGAAGGAACACGCTCATGAACCCCATCGACATGTTCGCCTCCGGCCTCACGTTCCACCCGGACGGCGACGTCCGGGCCGCGGAGCGCCGCATGACGACCGGCGACGGCTCCTGGCACGTCGCGACGTTCCACGTGGAGACCGACGCCGACGTCCACGCCGACCACTGGGAGATGCACCCGGCGGCCGAGGAGGCGGTGTGCTGCCTGTCCGGCGGCGTGCGGATCTACCTGCGTCCCGAGGAGCCGGGTGGCGAGGAGCAGATGGCGGCGCTGCCCGCCGGCCACGCCTTCATCGTGCCGCGCGGCCTGTGGCACCGCCTGGAGCTGGACGCGCCCAGCGACATCATGTCCATCGGCCTCCGCCAGGGCACGCGCCTCGAGCCTCGTGCCGCCTCCTGACACCCGCCGGTGACCGGGTCAGGCCTGGGCGACGGCGCCCTCCTTGAGGAGGGCGTCGGTGTCCTCGAAGCCCAGGTCGTCGAGGACGGCCCTCGTCTGGCCGCCGGGCAGGACGGGGACGCCGTCGGTCGCGGCGGGGGTGCGGGAGAAGCGGGGGGCGGGGGCGGGCTGGCGGTGGCCGGCCAGGTCGGGGAAGACGTCGCGGGCCGTGTTGTAGGGGTGCGCGGCGGCCTCGGTCATGGACAGGACGGGGGCCACGCACGCGTCGCTCGGGACGAAGATCTCCGTCCACTCGTCCCGGGTCTTCGTCCTGAAGACGGCGACGAAGCGCTCGCGCAGCGCGGGCCAGCCGGACCGGTCGTGCTGGCCCGGCAGGTCCTCGCCGTCGAGGCCGATCAGGCGGAGGAACTCGGCGTAGAACTGGGGCTCGATGGCGCCGACGGCCATGTGGCGGCCGTCGGCGGTCTCGTAGACGTCGTACCAGGGGGCGCCGGTGTCGAGCATGTTGACGCCGCGGCGGTCCTCCCAGAGGCCGCCCGCGAGGAAGCCGTGGATGAAGGTGGACAGGTGCGCGGTGCCGTCCACGATGGCGGCGTCGACGACCTGGCCGCGGCCGCTCGCCCGCGCCTCCAGGAGGGCCGACAGCACGCCGACGACCAGGTACATGCTGCCGCCCGCGAAGTCGCCGAGCAGGTTCATCGGGACCTGCGGCGGGCCGCCGGCGCGGCCGATGGCGTGCAGCGCGCCGGTGATCGCGATGTAGCCGACGTCGTGGCCGGCGGTCCGCGACAGCGGGCCCTCCTGGCCCCAGCCGGTCATCCGCCCGTAGACGAGGCGCGGGTTGCGGGCGAGGCAGGCGTCCGGGCCGATGCCGAGGCGCTCGGTGACGCCCGGCCGGAACCCTTCGAGGAGGATGTCGGACTTCTCGACCAGGCGGAGCATGACCTCCGTGCCGCGCTCGTTCTTGAGGTCGACGGCGATCGACCGCTTGCCGCGGTTGCTGAAGTCGGTCCCCCCGGCGGTCTCGCCGTCCCGGACGGCGGAGGCGCGGTCCACCCGGAACACCTCGGCGCCGAGGTCGGCCAGCAGCATCGCCGCGAACGGCCCCGGGCCGATCCCGGCCAGCTCGATCACCCGTACTCCGGAGAGCGGCCCCTTGCCCATCTGCGACTCCCTGAATCTCGTTCGGTTCCCCCCAGTGTGCCCGATCAGGGTAAGCGGGCGCTGATCCGGGGCACCGTCAGCGAGCCGTCAGGGTCACGCGCGATCCGGGGGTGCCCTTGGCGACGAGCAGGCGCTTCCGCGTCGTCGTGCGGCGGACGCCGTCGGCGTGCGGGACGAGGCCCCGCCCGGCCGCGGCCACGTAGTACGAGCGGCCGGAGGGGGCGCGCCACCACGTCCCGCTCACCGGGCGGTCCGCGTCGCAGGGACCGGTGGCCCGGTCCTCGGCCGCGAGGAGCGTCGCGGCGGCGGCCGTCCCCGCGTCGGCGTACGTCAGCCGGGTGCAGGCCCAGCTCGCGGACCTCCCGCCGTGCGGCAGCCTCCCCGACCAGAACTCGAACGCCATGGCCTCGGCGACGGGCCGCTCCTGGCGGGGCGTCGCGCAGGCCACGCGGTCCCACAGGTCGCGGGCCGCCGGGCCGAGGCGCGCCGGGCGGCCGGGCCCGCCGGGGCGGTAGGCGGGCGAGTGGTAGGTCAGGACGGCGGCGCGCGGGGCGCCGAGGTCGCCGAACGTCCGGGAGCCGAGGTGGAAGAGGGGGCCGCGGCCGCACCCGCTCTCCGGGCGGACGGGACCGGTCACCCCGCCGGACACCGCCAGCCGCCGCCCGGTGAGGCTCTCGGGCACGGTGTCCCAGGGGGCGAGGAGGTAGTGCCCGCCGCCGAGGGCGATCGGGGCGGACGCGCCGGTGCCGGCGGTGACGACGTCGAGCCGGCCGCCGGTGTAGCGGGCCAGCCGGCCGCCGCTGCGCAGCACGGCGAGGGGCGCGCCGCCGAGGCGGCCGGCGAAGAGGAGCTGGGCGGTGCCGCCGGAGGCGCGGCGGTCCGCGGGGGCGGCGGCCCACGCCGCGGCGGCGCGCCGGGTGAAGGCCCGGTCGCCGGCGAGGTCGCCGCGGGCGGGCCAGACGTCGAGGGTGCGCGCGCCGCGCGTCCAGGCGTCCGGTGCCGCCGTGACGACGCGCAGTGCACTCGGCGCCTCGCGGGGGGCGGAGCGCTCGGTCATGACCAGCGCGCCGGCGAGCGCGACGGTGAGGGCGGCGGCCGTGGCGACGGGCAGCAGCGAGCGGTTGCGGACGGGACGCAGCAGCGCGGGCTCGAACTCCTCGCCGCGCCGGGGGGCGGGCACGACGGCGGCCTCGGCGGCGCGGATCACCGGCCACGGCTCGCGCACCCGGAGCTCGACGAGCTGGTCGTGGACGGCGTAGCGGGGCATCCCCTCCACGTACCGCAGGACGTAGGCGACGCGGACGTGCGGTTCGAGCTTGGACAGGGCCGCGGTCAGCGCGGGGTCGGGCAGCCGGGTGGGGAGCGCGCGCAGCCACGGGCCGAGCCCGATCTGGAACCGGCGGGAGGGGCGCATGGCCCGGCGCAGGACGCGGGTGCGGCGCCGGGCGTGCCCGGCCGGGGAGCGGTCGCGGGGGCCGCGGGCGGTGGAGTCCACGATCCGGCGGGCGATCGCCAGCCGGTAGACGCGCTTGCCCCGTCCCGGCAGAACGAAATAAGCCATTCGGACAAGGTCGCCATATGCCGATTTCGTCGGCGGCATTTCCGTCCGCGGATTCGTCATGACATCGTCCGTCACGGCGAGCCACTCCCTCTGGGCCGTTCCTTCGTCGCGAACCCCGAGGTTAGGGCGCGGAAAGCGGCCACCGAACGGAATTGGCGCAATGATTACCGAGGCCGATGGAAATGTCATCTCATTTCCGTGCCATCCGCCAGGCCACGGCGGCGCGGGACCATCCGCGGAGACCAGCCGCGTCTGATTCGTCCCCGTACTACGCTGTTGACCTCCGGGGGAACCTCCCCGGGCCGCAGGACATCGAATGATCGCGCCCCCGCCGCGACCCGGACGAGACGAGCAACGGAGAGGGATCCCCGGACCCATGACCGAGGACGTCCCGGGCTACCGGGTACTGGAGCAGGTCGGCGAGGGCGGCTTCAGCGTCGTCTACCGCGCGCACCAGGAGCGCCTCGACCGGATGGTCGCGCTGAAGGTCCTGTCGGTCAGCGCCGTCGACGACGCGGCGATGCGGCGCTTCCAGCGCGAGTCCAAGATCACCGGGCGGCTCTCCGGCCACCCGAACATCGTGACCGTCCTCGACACCGGCACCACCCGCTCCGGCCGCCCCTACATCGCGATGGAGTACTTCGAGCACGGCGCTCTCACCGACCGGCTCGCGCGGGAGGGGCCGCTGCCGTTCGCCGAGGTGCTGCGGATCGGGGTGAAGATGGCGGGCGCGCTCGCCGCGACCCACGAGACCGACGTGCTGCACCGGGACGTCAAGCCGCAGAACGTGCTGCTGTCGCGGTACGGGGAGCCCGCGCTCGCCGACTTCGGCATCGCCCGCCTGGTCGACTCGTTCGACGCGACCCACACGCAGGCGTTCACCCCGCACCACGCCGCGCCCGAGGTTCTGGAGGGCCGGCCCCCGGGCGTCGGCGCCGACATCTACTCGCTCGGCTCGACGCTGTACCAGCTCCTGGCCGGGCAGCCCGCGTTCAAGGGCCCGCCCGGCGAGGGCATCGCGCTGCTGATGCTGCGGATCCTGAACGACGCGCCGCCGCCGATCCCGCGTCCGGACGTCCCCCGGCAGGTCGCCGACGTCATCGCGCAGTCGATGGCGAAGACGCCGGAGCAGCGGTTCGCGACCGCCGTCGAGTTCGCGCAGGCGCTCCAGCGCGTGCAGGCGGAGCTGGGGCTGCCGGTCACGGACGTGCCGCACAGCAGCGGGTCCGCCCTGCCGGCCCCCGAGGCCGGTCCGCGCCCCTCCTTCCCCGACACCTCGGGGCCGCCGCGCGTGCCGGAGTGGGCGCCCACCGCCCAGCCGCCGGCCGCGCCGGCCGCCGCCGCGCCGCCCCAGGCGCCCGCCGCGCCGCCGGAGCAGCCGCCGTCCCCGTGGGCGCCGGGCGCCCTCCCGCCGCAGACGCCGGACGCGCTCCTCCCGCAGGACGGCCCGCGCCCCGCGCCCGCACCCGCGCCCGCCTGGCCGCAAGCACCGGAAGCGGGCGACCCCCGGGCGAGCGGGGCCCACACCGTCGGCTCTCCCGCGGGCTCCCGCACGACGCCGCACGGCGCCCCGGACCAGATCACCCAGGACCGGCCGCAGGACGGTCCCCGCCGCGGCCTGATCGTCGCGGCGGGCGTCGCGCTCACCGGCGGGCTCGCGCTCGGCATCGGGGCGCTCGCGCTCGCCGGGGACGGCGGCTCCGGGGAGGGCGGGCAGCCCGCCGACCCGGCACCGGCGACCCGGGCCGCCCCGCAGGGGCAGGTCACGGGCGCGCCGCAGCCGATCACGCCCGCGCAGCTCGCGGCGACCCGCCCGCGCAAGGTGGTCGCCCGGCCGGTCGGGCGGACGGCGGCGCTCCTGTGGGCGCTGCCGCCCGCCGCGCGGGAACTGCCGCTGCTCGTCCAGCAGCAGCCGGCCGGGTCGAGGCCGATCGTGTCGGTCCAGGCCGGCTCGCGGTCGGCGACGATCCCGGGCCTGCGACCCAAGGTCGCCTACTGCTTCAAGGTCGGCGCGGTGCTGCGCCTCAACCAGGGCCAGGCGCCCGACGTGTCATGGTCGCAGCCGGCCTGCATCCGCCCGGGAAAGACGAAGACGAAGACGAAGAAGGGCTAACCGCACTTCCACACCGGCGGCCCGGCGAAGCTCGTCCACTCCCCCGGCGTGTCGACGAGGTAGCCGATCAGGTAGCCGGTCTTCCCCTGCCAGGTGAGCCGGACGTACATATCGCCGGCGAGGGTGGCGTTCCTGTTGTAGTAGGCGCCTTTCACCTGGCAATGCACGGTCACCATCTCGCCGTTGTTGTCCTTCATGGTGGCGACGGTGGTGCCGTTGTTGGCGTCCGGTGTGTTCCTGATGTAAGCATTGGAGTTCTCATTGCGTTCCACCGGGTACCGGTTGGTCGGGCCGGTCAGCGTCGCGTTCACGGACGCCGTCGTCCCGGTGCCGGCGCCGTTCACGGCCGCGACGGTGAAGGTGTAGGACCCGTTCGTCGCGACGTCGCCGAGCGTCGCGGACGTCGTGGAGACCGTCCTGCTGCCGCTGACGGGCCCGTCCCAGCTGAGCCGGTAGGCGGAGGCGCCGGCCGGGGCGGTCCAGGAGACCCTGGCCCCGGTCGCGGTGGCCCGCGCGCCGAGTCCGGTCGGCGCGCCCGGGGTCACGCACGGCCGGACGGGGTCGCTCGCCGCCGAGACCCGCTCCCGCGTCCGGCCCCGGGAGTCCCGGTAGCGGACGGCGACGCGGAACCGGTACTCGCGCCCGCAGTCGCCGCCCCTGACCGTGAAGGTGAGCGGGCCGGCGCTCTGGGGAATCACCGCCGGGCTCGCCGCCAGGCCGGACGGGACGTCCTTGAGCACGTACCCGATGATCCCCTGGCCCTGGGAGGGCTGGAAGTCGATCCGCATCGTGCCCGCCCCCGGGGTGACGGCCACGTTGCCCGGCGGCGCCGGCGGCTGCCCGGGACGCGGCGGGGCGGGCGTCCGCGGCGGACGGCCGGCGTCCGCCGGCGGGGCGTCTCCTCCGCCGGGGAGGGGGATCGCGCGCCGGTTCGGCCCGCCCGCCACCCGGTCCTTGTACTTGTCGACGTTCTTGCGGCCGCCCCGTTCGTCGACCACGACGGCGCGCGGACCGGACGGGTCGTGCGCCCACAGCATCCCGTCCTTGACGAAGACGTCCAGCGTGGCACGCCGCCCGGTGACCCGGACTGGCTCCTCGAACCGGTTGGCCGCGGCGTCGTACACGAGCAGGGCGCCGGCCGTCTCGTCCGGGATGTAGACCTTCGGGCCGAGCATCTGCGGCGCCCGGTAGCGGTGCCGCGGCATTGCGAGCCGGGTGCTGGAGTAGCGACCGGTACCTGTGTCGACGGTGATGAGGGACCCGGTTCCGGGCACCAGGAGCGGGACGGTCACGCCGTCGGTGGCGGGCGGGGCCAGCACGCCGCCGCGTCCCGCCTGCCGGACGGTCGTCGGCAGGCTCAGCGTGAGCCGCCCACCGGACGGCTTGACGACGGTGGCCGTGGCGGCGGTGGCGTTCGTGACGACCGGCTCCCCGGCCGCGATGGTGAGCGCCGAGGCGTCGCCGGGCCCGCCTACCCGGACGGGCGGCCCGAGGCGGCCGTCCGCGAACGGCGAGACCTGCCCGTCCTTCGACACCGGCACCCACAGGGTGCCCCGCGCGTCGATGCCCGCCTGGCCGAGGACCGGCGGCAGCGTGGCGGACGCGCCGACCGGGGTCAGGGCCACCGGGTCGATCTGCTGGACGACGCCCTTGACGGAGTCGACCGTGTACGCCTTCCCCGCGCCCGCGAGGACCTGGAGGCCCGCGCCGAGCGGGCGGCTCGTGCCGATGTCCAGCTGGGCCGGGTCGAGCCGGCTGACCACGCCGGTGTCCAGGTCGACGATCAGCACCGTGGAGCCGTCCTGGACGACCTTGATGTTGTGGCCGCGCATCTGCGGGGCCACGGCCGCCCGGCCGTCCACCTTGCCGGCCGGGCCGTTGACGTGCACGGCGAGGCCTTTGCCCCGCGCGCCCAGCCAGGCGCCGACGTCGGCGAGGCGGTACTTGGCGCTGGCGACGCCGACCCCGTAGACGCCGGCGGCGATGACGAGCACGCCGACGAGCCCGACCGCGACCTGGCCCGTCAGCCGGTCGCGCCGGAACAGCATCCCCACCGGTCCCGCCACGTCCCGATCACCTACCCCGTCGCATCGGACACCGTAGTGAAATCCGTCCGCTATAGGGGTGTGTTCTGAAAGAAAGGGAGAAAGTCAGCTTTCTTGAATGGCGTCGGTGAAAGTCGGGACGGTTATGTTCCGCCCGGAAATGATCACTACGGGGCGGCCGGTGACCTCGGCCTTCCCGGCGAGGACGGCGGCGACGCCCGCGGCGCCCGCACCTTCGGCGACCAGGCCGTGCTCGTGGAACAGCCAGCGCAGGGCCGTCCGGATCTGGTCATCGGTGACGGCCGTCATCTCCGCGGTGTCCCCGATCACCTCCGGGGTGACGCAGCCCGGTTCGAGGTTGCCGGGCAGGCCGTCGGCGAAGGTCTCGCCGACCTCGACGGCGGCGACCCGCCCGGCCGCCAGCGAGGCGGACACGCCGCGCGACACCGCCGACTCCACGCCGAGCACCCGGACGTTCCCGCGCTCGCGGGCCCACAGGCAGAGGCCGGCGAGGAGGCCGCCCCCGCCGACCGGCGCGATGACGGTCAGCGGCCCGTCCGCCTGCTCGTCCAGCTCCCGCCCGATGGTGCCCTGCCCGGCGATGACCGCCGGGTCGTTGTACGGCGAGACGTAGTGGCCGGGCAGCGTCATCGCGTGCGCCTCGGCCTCGTCGTAGGTCGTCCCGTGCTGGACGAGCCGCACCGGGAACGCGCCGATCCGGTCGACCTTGACCGGGGAGGCCTTGGTCGACACGACGACGGCGACGTCCGCGCCGGACCGCGCGGCGGCGTACCCCATGCCGAGGCCGTGGTTCCCGGCGCTCGCGGTGACGACGGGCTCCCCTTCCGGGAGGGCGGCGACCGCCGCGAGCGCGCCGCGCACCTTGAACGCGCCGGTCGGCTGGAACGTCTCCAGCTTCAGCAGCGCCCCGGGCGCGAGGCCGGACGGGATCAGCGGCGTGGGTGCGAGCACGGCGGAGACGGCCCGCCAGGCGCGCTCCAGGTCGTCCAGGTCCGGCGGGCGGACGGTGCGAACGGTCACGCCCGCTCCCCGGACGACCCGTCCAGCCGCTCGTGGAGGCGCTGCCGGATCTCGTCCGGCGTGTAGGAACGCCGCCGGCGCTCGGATCGCACGATCACCGCACCCGTCGCGGCGACACCGATGAACCCGGCGATGCCCAATGCTTTCCACAGGCTGGGTGCCTTCCACAGGCTGGGTGCCTTCCACGGACCTGACGCTCTCCACGCTCGCATGCGGCTACCGTAGCGATCATGCCGGGTACGAGCATCTCCCTCGACGAGGCCGCCGAGCTGACCCGCACCGGGGACGTGTGGCTGTTCCGCGGCCGGACGGTCGCGGACCGCGCCATCCAGATGACGACGAACAGCCCCGTCAACCACGTCGGCATGTCACTGGTCATCGACGACCTGCCGCCGCTGATGTGGCACGCCGAGCTCGGCCGCTCGCTGCGTGACATGTGGACCGGCGGGCACCACCGCGGCGCGCAGCTGCACGACCTGCGCGACGCCGTCCTGGCGTGGGGGAACCGCTACGGGCAGCGGGCCTGGCTGCGGCAGCTCGACCCGCCGCCGTCCCGGGAGATGGAGGACGCGGCGCTGCGCGCGGTGGCGCGGCTGGACGGCACGCCGTTCCCGTCCACGTCGAAGCTCGCGACGCGGTGGGTGCGCGGGCGCGTGCCGGTCCGGCGGCCGGCGGAGCGCGACGCGCGTCGCGGCGCCAACGCCATGGAGACCGCGTTCTGCGCGGAGATCGTCGCGGTGACGTACCAGTCGATGGGGCTGCTGCCGAAGGGCCGCCGGCCGAACTGGTTCGACCCCGGCCGGTTCTGGAGCGGGGACGACCTGGAGCTGGAGGGCGGCGCCGTCCTCGGTGGCGAGATCGCGGTCAGCCTTCCCCCGTCGTGACGTCCGCGCCGCCCCGGCGGTCCCGCAGTGAACGCGGATGCAGGCGGCGGCGGAACCGGCGCAGCCGCCCGGCCCGGGTGGTGACGAGGCGCCCCAGCCGGTCGGTGTGGTGCCAGGCCTGGTCGGCGGTGCCCGGGTCCGGGCGGGACGCGGCGAAGCGGCTGCGGTTGACGAGGTCGGCGAGCGGGCCGAGGTGCCCGTGCGCCTCCTCGCCGACGGCGGACGCGCCGAACCGCGCGACCTCGTGCGCGGTCAGCGTCCGGGCCGTGGACAGGCCGACGTCCGAGAGGTGGTCGAGCGCCTCGTGCCAGGCGCCGGTGATGCGGGCGGCGGGCGTCCCGGCCCTCCGGCGCCGTGTCCGCAGGGCGGGCGCGAGGAGGACGGCGAGCAGGTAGCCGAGGACGAGCACGCCCGCCCCGATCGCGGCGAACACCCACCACGGCCTCGGGGCCGGCTCGGCGGCGGGTGCCTTCTGCGGGCCCTTCTGCGCGGTGTTGCCCGGGCCCTGGCCCCGCTGCTGGGAGGCCGCGTTCTTCTGCGCCTGCTCCAGCTTCTGCTCGGTCTCCCCCGCCGCGACGGCGTCGTTCTTCTTCGACCTGCGGGCGCTGTCGGGAAGGGGGTTGAAGCGGATCCAGCCGAGCTCGTCGAACTTGATCTCGGGCCACACCATCACGTCCCCGGAGCGGACCTGGACCGCGCCGCCCGCGCGGTTCCCCCCGTCGAAGCCGACGACGACCCGGGAGGGGAGCCCCAGCGACCGGGCCAGCAGCGCGTAGGCGGTCGCGAAGTGCTCGGGCGTGCCGCGCCTGCCCTCGCCGAGGAAGTAGTCGAGCTGCCGGTAGCTGTGGCCGGGAGGCGCGGTCACGTCGTACCTGGCGTAGCGCTTGAGGTACTCGGCGAGCATCGCGGCCTTCTGGATGGGCGACACGGCGCCCTGGGTCGCGGCCTCGGCGAACTTGCGGAACTCGGCGAGCTGGACGGGCGGCTCCTTGGCGCCCGGCCCCCACGGCAGCTCCCGCGCCGCCCTGGCCTCGGCGTCGTTCGCGACGGCCGCGTCCGCGAGATCGTCGGCCGTCCATTCGGGCACGACGGAGGCGACCCGGTACGTCTGGCCGGAGCGGAGCGGCTCGGCGGCGGCGAGCGCGCCGCTGCCGGGGTCGACGACGACCGGGAGGCCGTCGACCTGCCGGGGCCGGTCGGCGGCCGGCACCCACACGCCGGGCAGGTCGCGGATCGTGATGCGCTGCGCGACCTCGTGCTTCTTGTCCGGGGCCGGCCCCTCGGGCACGCGGCTCCCGGTCGGGACGAACCGGGCCGTGGACGACCACGTGACGCCGTCGAACCTGTCCAGGACGGCGAGCCGCTCGATCTCGTTCCGCTTCGCCTCGACGGTGAACATGACCTGGTCCGGGCTCAGTAGCCAGCCGCCGACGCGGTCGAGCGGGCTGACGCTGTCGCGCTGCTGCGGCGGCGGGGCCTCGACCTGCTCGCGCGGGTTGTAGGGCTCGGCGCTGACGGGGACGACGGGCCCGGCGGCGAACGCCAGCCCGCCGAGCACGCCGGCGGCCGGCACGCCGATGACGAGGGGCCGCCACGCGATCCCCGCGCCGGGACCGTCCGCGCGGACCAGGACGAGCACGGCGATGAGCACGACGGTCGCGGCGGCGAGCGGGAGGTTCGTCCCGGGGCCGTCCACGCCGAGCAGCAGCGCGACCGCCCACACGGCGAGGGCCGGGACGCCCGGGACGGCGCGCAGCGAGGTCCGCAGCGCCAGCTCCGCGGACGCGAACGCCGCGAGCCACACCACCACGTTGACCAGCACGAGGAACTCGGGCTTCGCGGGCGCGGGCAGCAGCGTCGTCAGGATCGACTTCCACGAGCCGAGCACGCCCTCGCGGAGGGTCTGCGGCAGCGTCCCGTCGCCGAGGGCCGGCCGCAGGACGGTGACCGAGACCGTCCCCGCCCAGGCGACGACCGTGAGCACGAGCGAGATCCACAGCGGCCACGGGCCCTTGTCCTTGCGCGGGCCCGACAGCAGCCCGCACAGCAGGGTCGGGACCACCGCGGCGACGGCCACGACGGGCACGACCGGTCCGATCCCGAAGACCCGCTGGAACGCGAGCCCGGAGACCGCGACCAGGCACGCCGTCACGGCGAGCGAGACGTACCGGGTCACCGGGCGCTCCCCAGCCGCCGCCACGACTCCGCCAGGTCGTCGAGGTCGGCGACGTCGACGACCTGGACACCGGGCGGCGCCGACGCCGGCTCCGGCGGCCGGACCCGCAGTACCACGACCCGGTCGAAGCGGCTCCGCACGGACGCGATCCGCCCCAGCTCCGCGCCCCCGTTCGCCACGACGACGAGGGACCCGCCCGCGGGCACGCGGCGCACCGCGTCCACGGTCGACCGCGGTCCGTCCTCCGGCTGGACGGCGGTCAGCCGGTCGAGGAGGACCTCCACGTCACCGGGCCCGCCCCGCGTGTCGGCCAGCGCGCCGTTCCCGGTGAGGATCCGGACGGGGAAGCTCGCCGACGCCGCGCCGACCGCGACCGACGCCGCCGCGTCCACGGCCAGCTCGAAGTCGTCGGGCTCCGGCCACGCTTCGGGCCGCGCCTCCAGCACGACCGTCGTGGTCGGCAGGCTCGCGTCCACGAGCCGGCGGACCATCAGCGTCCCGGTGCGCGCGGACGACTTCCAGTGGATGTGCCGCAGCTCGTCCCCGATCACGTACTCGCGCAGCGCGTGGAACGTCGCCGTCCCGGCCGGGGACCGGTCGCTGGTCGGGCCCTCCAGGTGGTGGGCGCGCCCGGACGGCAGCAGCCCCAGCCGTACGGTCTTCGGCCGGACGAGCATCGTTTGCGGCGCCCCGTACTCCCGCACCCGGCGGGCCAGCCGGAGCGGGTCGGCGCGCACCAGCCGCAGCGGCCCGACCGGGATCTCGCCGCGCCGGTCCGTCGGCAACCGGTAGGTCACCGAGCGTTTCCCGCCGGCCCGCAGGCGCGGGATGTCGACGGCGACCGACGTCGCCCCGGCCGCATCCCGGGCGCTCAAGCCCCGCGCGCTACGCCCTCGGTTGGTCACGTGCAGCACACCGACGGCAGGTTCGCCGCGCTCGACCTTCAGCGGCGCGATCTCCCGGCGCACGTCCAGCTTCGGCCGCGGGAGCGTCCACAGCGCTGCGCCCGCCACCGCCACCAGGCCCGCGACGGCGAGCATCGCGGGCTCCGGATAGCCGAGCCACCAGCCCGCCGCGTACAGCGGCACCGAGACGGCCGCCGTCCCCCATCCGAGCGGCGTCAGCACGTCACACCCCGGCGGCCTGCGGGGTCGGGACGTTCTGCAGGGCCTCGGCGACCACGTCGGCGCCGGTGCGCCCGCGCAGCTCGGCCTCCGGCGTGACGATCAGCCGGTGCGCGATGACGGGGACCGCGAGCGCCTTCACGTCCTCCGGGACGATGTAGGAGCGGCCGGCCGCCGCCGCCCGCACCCGCGCCGCGCGCAGCAGCGCGATGCTGGCCCGTGGGCTCGCGCCGAGCCGCAGGTCGGGGTGCTCGCGGGTGGCCGCGACGACCCGGACGAGGTAGTCGTACAGCGGCGCCGCCACGTGCAGCCGCTGCGCGAAGTCGATCATGTGGGAGAGGTCCTCGCGGGTCATCACCGGCGGCATCTGGTCGAGCATCGCGCCGGTCGGGGCGCCCGCGAGCAGCGCCACCTCGGCCTGGTGGTCGGGGTAGCCCATGGAGATCCGCATCAGGAACCGGTCGAGCTGCGCCTCCGGCAGCGGGTACGTGCCGTCCATGTCGACCGGGTTCTGCGTGGCGATCACCATGAAGGGGCGCGGCACCGGATGCGGGGTGCCCTCGACCGTCACCCGGCGCTCCTCCATGACCTCCAGCAGCGCCGACTGCGTCTTGGGCGAGCCGCGGTTGATCTCGTCCGCGACGGCCAGGTTCGCGAAGATCGGACCGGGGTGGAACTCGAACGCGCTCGTCCCCTGGTTGAAGATCGACACGCCGGTGATGTCGCTGGGCAGCAGGTCCGGCGTGAACTGGATCCGCGTCCACTTCGCCTCGACCGACGCCGACATCGCCCGCGCCAGGGTCGTCTTCCCGACGCCCGGGACGTCCTCCACCAGCAGGTGCCCCTCGGACAGCAGGCAGATCAGCGCCAGCTCGACCTTTTCCCGCTTACCGCGCACGACCCGCTCGATGTTCCCGGCCAGCGCCGCGAACATCTGCGCGAACCGCCCCGCCAGCGCGTCCGCGTCCGCTCCTGGGTTCTCGGTCATCAGGTGCACCCCCAGAGAGTCGAGGAGAAGGCCCCCGAGTTCGAGCCGGGGGTGCTCACGTAGATGTCGCTGACCCAGCGGACGCGCCCGCCGTATTCGATCTTGTCCCAGATACTGCTGACGAGGCTGGGATCCTGCTCGTCGGTCACGGTGTTGCCCCGCTCCTGGCAGATCACCTTCACCGCGCCCGTGAAGCCCTTCGGGAACGAGCCGTCACGTGGGGCCGTGGTGCTCGGCCCGGTGTGCAGGTAGGTGTTCGTGGCCTCGTTGTGGTGCCCGTTGTAGGTCTTGGCGTGGGCGGCGGGGTCGAGGTTCGCCGAAGCGCTCACGGCCGTCGACGAACCGGCCCCGTTGCGGGCCGTCACCTGGAACGTGTAGGTCTGCGCGTTGGCCAGCCCGGTGATCTGCTTGGAGGTGCCCGTGGCTGCGGCCGACCCGCCGTTCCAGGTGATGTCGTAGGTCACGTCGTAGCCGGACGAGCGGCCCCACGTCAGGTTCGCGCCATGGTTGACGCCGCTCGCGGTGAAGGCGGTCGGCGGGCCGGGGGCGGTGCAGGCGGTGGCGCCGACCTCGCCGGACTCGCTGTAGGCCGTCCTGCCGTTCCTGCCCTTGTACTCGGCGGCGACCTTGTAGATGTGGGTCGTCGTGTCGCAGGTGAGGCCGCCGACGGTGAACGTCCCGCCCTGGCTGTTCCCGGCGAACTGCGCCGGGCTCGCATCGGCGACGGGCCTGCCGTCCTGGCCGAGGAGGACGAACCGGGTCACCGGGTAGACGCCCTGTGGCTGCGCGGGCGCGGTGAACCGGACCCGGATCCTGCCGTTGTCGCCGGACGCGGCGGGTGTCGGCGGGTCGGGCGCGGTCGGGTCCTTCTTCTGCGGCGGCTGCGCGGGACGGCCCGGCGGCGGGACCTCGTTGGATCCGCCGTGGCCTCCCCCGCCGCCGTTGCGGTTGCCCTGCCCGTTGCCCGGGTTCGCCTGGACGGGCAGTGGGCGCCGCGCGCTGCCAGGGATCTTGTCCTCGTACTTCTTGATGCGCCTGACCCGGCCGTCCGGGCCGAACGCGAGCGCCGTCGGGCCGAGCGGGTCGTTCACCCACAGCATGTGATCGCGGACGATGACCTCGATGGTCCCGCCGGGCCGGGTGGCCGTGATCGGCCTCTCCCAGGCGTTGCGGTCGGTGTTGAAGACCAGCAGCCGCCCGGACGTCCGGTCCGGGAGGTAGACGCGGGCGCCGAGGACGTGCGGCGGCTCGAAGGCATGATCCGGCATGCGCAGCGCGACCGAGTCGACCCGGCCGACCCCGGTGTTCAGCAGGTACAGCGCGCCGCCGTCGCCGAGCATCGGGACGACCTGCCCGTCGGCGACCGCCGGGACCTTGACCCCGTTCCTCGCCTCCGTGACCGGCGCGGGCAGGTTGATCCGCTGCGTCCCCTCGGGCCGGACGATCAGCGCCGTCGCGGACGTGCTGTCGACGATCACGGGCGTGCCGGCGGCGATCGTCAGGGCCAGGCGGTCGCCGGCCTTCCCGGCCGCGACGGGCTCGCCCTGGCGGCCCTGCTGGAACGGCACGACCTGCCCCGTCTGCGGGACGGGCACCCACAGGCCGCCGTTCGCGTCGATGCCGGCCTGCCCGAGCGGCGCGGTCAGCGTCGCGGGCGCCCCGACCGGCGTCAGCCGCAGCGGGTCGATCTGCTGGACGGTGCCCCTGACGAGGTCGATCGTGTAGGCGGCCCCGGCGCCGGAGAGCACCTGCATGCCCGGGCCGCCGACCTGCCGGCTCGTGGTGATCTTGAGCTGGGACGGGTCGATGCGGCTGACGACGCCGGTGTCCTCGTCCACGAGCAGGACGGTGGTGCCGTCCTGGACGATCTTGATACGGTGGCCGCGCATCTGCGGCACCACCGCGGCCTTGCCGTCGACCTTGCCGGCCAGCCCGTTGGCGTGCACGACGAGGCCCCGTGCGCTCGCGCTCAGCCAGGCCCCCACGTCGGAGAGCTTGTACCGCGCGCTGGCGGTGCCCACTCCGTAGACGAGCGCGCTCACGCACAGCACGCCGACCAGCCCGGTCGCGATCTGGCCGGTCAGCCGGTCACGCCGGAAATGTCGTAAAAACCCGCGCGCACCCACGGCACGCGCGAAGGATCGGTCCCCGTTCAATCCCCGCTCACCCTCTCGTCGCCCCGGAGCGGGAGCTCACCACCCCGGACGCGAAGGGCACGATAACGGTAATGCGGGTCACGGAGGAACGGGAGCGCGAAGATCGACCTGGCGGAACCACCGTGACACGGCGGGTTACGGGCGACACGTCATGACATTGATCACATTCACTGCCGTCCCCGGACAACGACCCAGGCGAACCGAACGCGAACGTCATCCCCGGCGTCCTAATGTTGGGCATCGCGACGACGACTCCGAGGTGGACGTGGACAACTTGACTTCGCCCCCGGCCGAAACCCGGGGACTTCCGAACGCCCTAGGGCCGTCCGCCGCTCGCGCGACCCGGATCGCTCCGGAGGGGTTCTGCGCACGCACCCGAACGTGCGGTTCAGCACCGCGGCCTGCCCGGGATCCGGGTAGGCCCGACACTTGTACGCCCTCCTCACGAACACGGAGCTTGCAACTTCACCATGCTGTCATGTAAACGATGTGGGAACCTGTCGGCGAGTTCTCCTCCAGGCACGTCCCGGCTCCGGCGGGCCGGTCACGACCGGATCCGAATTCCTTCCCGGTTTCAGGTCGGCGACATCCTTCGGAGGCTCAAGTGAGCATCGCCGACCTGTGGGACCGCGTGACGGGAACGCAGCCCGACCCCCCGCTCTGGCTGGTCGCGCTCGTCGGCCTCGTGGCGCTCGGCTCGGTGCTCCACGGCCCCACCTGGCGGGTCGCGCGCAACACCGTGACGATCGCGCACGAGGGCGGGCACGCGCTCATCGCGCTGGTCACCGGACGCAAGCTGGACGGCATCAAGCTGCACTCCGACACCTCGGGCGTGACCGTGTCGCGCGGCAAGCCGCACGGCCCCGGGATGATCTTCACGGCGATGGCCGGCTACCTCACTCCCCCGCTGCTCGGGCTGTTCTTCGCGCTGCTGCTGGCGGCCGGGCGGATCACGCTGATGCTGTGGTTCTCGCTCGCGCTGCTCGCCGCGATGCTGGTGATGATCCGCAACGCCTACGGCGCGCTGTCGGTGATCGCCACGGGCGCGATCGTCTTCGCGGTGTCGTGGCTGGGCAGCGCCGAGGTGCAGGCCGGGTTCGCCTACCTGGCCGCCTGGTTCCTGCTGCTCGCCGCCACCCGCCCGGTGATCGAGCTGCAGCGGATGCGCGCCCGGCACATGGCGCCGAGCTCCGACGCCGACCAGCTCGCGCACCTCACCGGCGTCCCGGGCCTCGCCTGGGTTGCGCTGTTCGGCGCCACGGCCCTGCTCGCCCTGCTGACCGGCGGCGCCCTCCTCGTCCCGGACGTCTCCGTCCCCGACCTGCCCACCCCGCCCGGCTTCGGCGGGACGGGCTGAGGCCGGATCCGCCGGACGCCGCCGGTCGTCCGGACCACTGAGTGTCCGAGGCCGCCGATAGTTTCGGTGGTGTGAGCGAACGATGGTCTCGGGAGCAGGTGGTCGGGCTCGCACCCGACGCGGCGGCCGCGAAGGCGGCGGGCGGCGTCGCCAAGCCCGCCAAGTGGAGCCGTACGGGCTGCGACGACGAGGCCGTCTGGGGCGAGTGCCAGGGCAGCGGGAAGTCCGTCTACCGGACGTGCGCCGACCTGACCGGCCCCGCCTTCTGCTGCACCTGCCCGAGCCGGAAGTTCCCGTGCAAGCACGGTCTGGGGCTGCTGCTCCTGTGGGCGGACGCCGTGGTGGAAGGCGGGCCGCGGCCGGAATGGGTCGCCGAATGGGTGGAGGACCGGCGAGAGCGCGCCGGGAAGGCCGCCGAGAGGCGGGCGGCGGCGACGGCCAAGGCCCGGGATCCGAAGACGGTGGAGCGGCGGGCGCGGCGCGTCGACGACGGGGTGGCCGAGCTCGACCAGTGGCTGCGCGACCAGGTCGCGCACGGGCTGGCCCAGGCGGAGAAGGCCCCCTACCGGCTGTGGGACGACGTGGCGCGGCGGCTCGTCGACGCGCAGGCGAGCGCCCTCGCCGGGCAGGTCAGGGGGCTCGCGTCGGTCCCGCGGCGGCCCGGGTGGCCCGACCGCCTGCTGGAGGAGTACGCGCTGCTGCGGCTGCTCGTCCAGGCCTACCGGCGGCGTGACGAGCTGCCCGGCGGGTTGCGCGAGACCGTCCGTTCGCGGGTGGGCTTCACCGTCTCGCAGGACGACGTGCTCACCGAAGGGGAGCGCGTCCGGGACCGGTGGACGGTGACGGGGGCGCACGACACCGCGCAAGACCTGCTGACCACGCGGCGGGTGTGGCTCCAGGGGCGGACAGGGCGTCCCGCGCTCGTGCTGTCCTTCGCCGCGCCGGGCACGTCTCTGGACACGTCGCTCGTCGTGGGTACGGAGGTCGATGCGGAGCTGGCCTTCTATGCGGGTGCGCAGCCGCTGCGGGCGCTGGTCGCCGAACGCCAGGGGACGGCCCTGGCGGCCGCGCCGCGCGGGGCCTCCGTCCGGGCGTTCCTGGACGAGCACGCGGCGGCCCTCGCGCGGGACCCCTGGCTGGACCGGTGGCCCGCGACGCTGGCGGACGTCCGCCTGGCCCGTGCGGGAGGGGACCTGTACGTGGTCGACGACGCCGGCGACGCGCTGCCGCTCCGGATGGGCGATCCGTGGCGGCTGCTCGCGCTGTCGGGCGGCGGGCCGGTGACGATGGCCGGCGAGTGGAGCCCGCGCGGCCTGCGCCCGCTGACCGCATGGCACGAGGACGAGGGGACGGTGATCCTGTGAGCGCGTGGAACGAGCACGTCACCGCGGCGCTGCTCGGTACCGAGCGCCGCGACCCGCCCGTCCTGGCGGAGGCGCCCGCCGGTAACGGCGACCCGGCGGGACGGCTGCTCGACCAGGCGGCGCTGCTGGCCGTGCGGCGGCGGGCCGGGCGCGCGCCGGCGGCGGTCGCGCCCGAGCCGGTGGCGCTCGCCCCGGTGGAGGACGCGCCGGTCGTGCCGACGGCCGCGGCGGCGCGGCTGCGGCGGATCCTCGGCGGGGAGCAGATCCGGGTGCTGCCCGAGTGGCTGGACGCGGCGGCGGCGCGGGGCTTCCGGGTGCCCGCGCAGTCGCTTCCCGACCTGCTGGAGCGGGGCCGCGGCGACCGGGTGCTGCGGGCGCCCATCGCGCGGGCGTCCGGGAGGCGCGGTGTCTGGCTGGCGCTGCAGAACACCGACTGGGCCTACCTGGTCGGCTCGGGGGACGACCCCGGCGGCGGTCCCGAGGTCTGGGAGACCGGGACCCGCAACCGCCGCGTGGCCTACCTGACCAGGCTGCGCCGCACCGAGCCGGAGAAGGCGCGGGAGCTGCTGCGCGGGACGTGGGCCAAGGAGCCCGCGCCCGACCGCGCGGCCTTCCTCGCCACGTTCGAGCACGGCCTCTCGCCCGACGACGAGGAGTTCCTCGAGGACGCCCTGGAGGACCGCGGCAAGGACGTCCGGCAGCTCGCGTCCGACCTGCTGGCCCGCATGCCGGGATCGGCCTACGGGGAGCGGATGGCGGCGCGTGCGCGGGCCTGCCTGATCCCGCGGACCCGCACGGTGCGCGGCCGCACGCAGACGTGGATCCAGGTGGAACCGCCGCAGGCCCACGGCGAGGACCTGGCGCGCGACGGCGTCCCCTTCCACCCCAGCGGGTCGTTCGCGCCGCGGGGCGGGGGCTCGCCGGTCGGGACGCGGGCGGCGTGGCTCCGCGAGATCCTCGCCCGCACCCCGCTGTCCACCTGGACGGACCTGTTCGGGCTGCCGCCCATGGAGATCGTCTGCCTGCCCTTCGGCGCAGCCGCCGGGAGCCCGGGACGGTCGTCCGGCCGGAACGACGCCGTGTCGGACTCGGACGGGCGCGACGTCCACATCGGGTGGGCGAGGGCCGCGCTCGGCCAGCACGACACCGAGTGGGCGCGGGCGCTGCTGAAGGGCGGCGTCATGGTGGACGAGCCGGAGGCGCTCGCCGACCTGCTCTCGGTCCTGCCCGGGGGCGAGCGCGACGCGGCGGCGGCCGACCTGATCCGCTGGGTCGAGGGGCGGCCCGACCTCCTGCGGGTGCTCGAACGGGTCCCCGGGCCGTGGACGGGGCCGCTCGCGGCGGCGGTGGTCGCGACGCTCTCCCTGTCCGCCGAGCGCCCCACGCGGCGCGACGAGCATCTGGTCACCCAGCTGTGCCGGCTGGCCGACCAGCGGCTCGACCCCGCCGCCGCGGGGCGGCTGGAGGAGCTGGAGCCGGCCGCCCCGCGCGCCGTCACCGACCTGACCGCGACCCTGCGGTTCCGCGACGAGATGCTGAAGGAGCTCACCCCGTGACAGACAAGCCTGCATCGGAGGGCCTGGGAGGCCGGCCCGACGCGGAGGACGGCGCCGTCCTCCGGCCGCACGCCGAGCAGCAGTACGCCGGTGAGCTGGCCCGGCTGGCCGAGCACGACGACCGGCCCCGGCCGCCCGGCTGGCGGCTGTCGCCGTGGGCGGTCACCACCTACCTGCTCGGCGGCGAGCTGCCGGACGGGACGGCGATCAGCCCCAAGTACGTGGGGCCGCGGCGGCTGATGGAGGTGGCGGTGGCGACGCTCGCCACCGACCGGGCGCTGCTGCTCCTCGGCGTCCCCGGCACGGCCAAGACGTGGGTGTCGGAGCATCTCGCCGCCGCGGTCAGCGGCGACTCCACGCTGCTCGTGCAGGGGACGGCGGGCACGGCGGAGGAGGCCATCCGGTACGGGTGGAACTACGCGCGGCTGCTCGCCGAGGGGCCGTCGGAGAGGGCGCTGGTGGAGAGCCCGCTGATGCGCGCGATGCGGCGCGGCGCCGTCGCCCGCATCGAGGAGCTGACCCGGATGCCGTCCGACGTCCAGGACACGCTGATCACCGTGCTGTCGGAGAAGACGCTGCCGGTGCCCGAGCTGAGCACCGAGGTCCAGGCCCGCAAGGGGTTCACGGTCATCGCGACCGCCAACGACCGCGACCGGGGCGTGAACGAGCTGTCCAGCGCGCTGCGCCGCCGCTTCAACACCGTCGTGCTGCCGCTCCCGGAGAGCGTCGAGGACGAGGTCGGCATCGTCGCCCGCCGCGTCGACCAGATCGGCGCCGGGCTGGAGCTGCCCGAGGCCCCGGCGGGGCTGGAGGAGATCCGCCGCGTGGTCACGGTGTTCCGGGAGCTGCGGTCCGGGGTCACCGCGGACGGCCGCACCAAGCTCAAGTCGCCCAGCGGGACGCTCAGCACCGCGGAGGCCATCTCCGTGATCACCAACGGGCTGGCGCTGGCCGCGCACTTCGGCGACGGGGTGCTGCGCGCCGCCGACGTCGCGGGCGGGATCGTCGGCGCGGTCGTCCAGGACCCGGTGTCCGACCGCGTCGTGTGGCAGGAGTACCTGGAGGCGGTCGTCCGCGACCGTCCCGAGTGGCGCGACTTCTACCGCGCCTGCCGGGAGGTCTCTTGAGCCAGGTCGAGGTCTTCGGCGTCCGGCACCACGGGCCGGGGTCGGCGCGTGCGCTGCGCGGCGCGCTGGAGGACTTCAAGCCCGACGCGGTGCTGATCGAGGGGCCGCCCGAGGCCGACCCCATCGTGGCGCTCGCCGGCGACCCCGGGATGGTGCCGCCGGTGGCGCTGCTCGCCTACTCCCCCGCTCCGGAGGACGGCGACCGCAGGGCCGCGTTCTGGCCGTTCGCCGAGTTCAGCCCCGAGTGGCAGGCGATCCGGTACGCGCTGTCGACGGGCGCGCAGATCCGGTTCTGCGACCTGCCGGCGGCGAACCAGCTCGTCCCGGCCGGCGACGAAGCGGACGACGACGAGGCCGCCGAGCCCGAACCGGCCGGGGAGGCCGGGCCGCCCCCCGCGGACTCCGAGGCGCCTGCGGACTCCGAGGCACCCGCGGCCGTGGAGGGCATCCGGCTCGACCCGCTGGGCTGGCTGGCGAAGGCGGCCGGCTACGACGACGCCGAGCGCTGGTGGGACGACGTCGTCGAGCACCGCGGCGACGGCCCCTCCCCGTTCCCCGCCATCGCCGAGGCCATGGCGGAGCTGCGCGCCCAGCTGGCCGCGCTGCCGGACGAGGCCGCGTCCGCCGGGCTGCCGGCCGGCCACCTGCGGCGCGAGGAGCAGCGGGAGGCGCACATGCGCCGGACGCTGCGCCGTACGCTCAAGGAGGGTTACGAGCAGGTCGCCGTGGTCTGCGGGGCCTGGCACGTCCCGGCGCTGCGGGCGAAGGTCCCGGCGACCCGCGACGACCGGACTCTGCGCGGGCTGCCGAAGACGAAGGTCGCGATGACCTGGGTGCCGTGGACGCACGGGCGGCTCGCCGGGCGCTCCGGGTACGGCGCGGGGGTCCGCTCCCCCGGCTGGTACCACCACCTGTTCACGGCCCGCGACCGGCCGATCGAGCGCTGGCTCACCGATGCCGCCCGCGTCCTGCGCGAGGAGGACCTGCACGTCTCCTCCGCGCACGTGATCGAGGCCGTCCGGCTGGCCGAGGCGCTGGCCGCGCTGCGCGGGCGCCCCCTCGCCGGGCTGGACGAGGTCACCGAGGCGACCCGGGCCGTCCTGTGCGAGGGCGCCGACCTCCCCGTGGAGCTGATCCAGAAGCGCATGGTGGTCGGCGAGCGGCTCGGCGCCGTCCCGGAGCGGACCCCGATGGTGCCGCTCCAGCGCGACCTGCAGGCCGAGCAGCGGCGGCTGCGGCTGAAGCCGTCCGCGGTCGGCAAGGAGCAGG
Source organism: Actinomadura sp. B10D3 (assembly GCF_039871695.1). Taxonomy (NCBI): domain Bacteria; kingdom Bacillati; phylum Actinomycetota; class Actinomycetes; order Streptosporangiales; family Thermomonosporaceae; genus Actinomadura; species Actinomadura sp. B10D3. Next base: position 113,793 of record NZ_JBDPLY010000008.1, on the reverse strand, counting down.
ACCTCGACCTGCGCAAGGCCACCGACCTGGAGCGCAGCCGCCTGCTGCACCGCCTCCGCCTGCTGGACGTCGACTGGGGCGTCCCGTCCGAGAGCCGCTCCAAGGGGACGTTCCGCGAGACCTGGACGCTCGCCTGGCGCCCCGAGTTCGACGTCGAGCTGATCGAGGCCGGGGCGTGGGGCACCACCGTCCGCGGCGCGAGCGCCGCCCGCGCGCGGGCGCTGGCCGCGGACGCCGCCACCCTCGCCGAGCTGACGGCGGTGGCCGAGCGGTGCCTGCTGGCCGACCTCGGCGACGCGCTGCCCGCCGTCATGCGGGCCCTCGCCGACCGCGCCGCCGTCGACACCGACGTCGCGCACCTGATGGCCGCGATGCCCGCGATCGTGCGGGCGCTGCGCTACGGCGACGTCCGCGGCACGTCCACCGGCCCGCTCCGCACGGTCGTCGACGGCCTCGTCGTCCGCGTGTGCGTGGGCCTCCCGCCGGCCATCACCGGCCTGGACGACGACGCCGCCCGCGAGTTCCTCGGCCATGTCGACGACGTCCACGGCGCCCTCGCCCTGCTCGCCGACGAGGGGCACATCGAGCGGTGGCGCCGCACCCTCGAAGGCGTCCTCGCCCGCCCGGACACCCTGCACGGCCTGATCGAGGGCCGCCTCACCCGCCTCCTCCTCGACGCCGGGCGCCTGCCCGACGTCCCCGCCCGGATGGCGCGGGCCGTGTCCGTCGGAGCCGCGCCGGACCGCGCCGCCGCCTGGGTCGAGGGCTTCCTGTCCGGCGGCGGCCTCATCCTGATGCACGACGCGGCCCTGCTGGAGCTCGTGGACGCGTGGATCGCCGGCCTCCCCGGCGACTCGTTCACCGACGTCCTCCCCCTCCTGCGCCGCACCTTCGGCGCCTACCCGGCCGCCGAACGGCGCGCGATCGGCGAGCGGCTCCGCCGCCGGGACGAGCCCGCCGCCGGCGCCTCCTCCGACGAGGACGGCATCGACGAGACCCGTGCGGCCCCGGCCGCGGAGACCGCACTGCGAATCCTCGGCTGGACGCACGCATGAGACGGAGGGGCGACGGTGAACGCTGAGAGCATCGAGGACGGCGGCGACCGGCTGCGGCGGTGGCGGCTGGTGCTCGGCGGCGACCAGGCCGACGGGACCGGGGTCACGCCGGCCGGCGACGACGCTCGGATGGACGGGGCTCTGGAGAAGCTCTACGGCGCGGGCGGGGACGAGGGCCGGCCCCGGCCCGGGCGGCGCAGCGCCGGGCTCGGCGACTCCGCGCCGTCGGTGGCCCGCTGGCTCGGCGACATCCGCACGTACTTCCCGTCCAGCGTCGTGCAGGTGATGCAGAAGGACGCGATCGAGCGGCTCGACCTGACCCGGCTGCTGCTGGAGCCGGAGATGCTGGACGCCGTCGAGCCGGACGTGCACCTGGTCGGGACGCTGCTGTCGCTGAACCGGGTGATGCCCGACAAGGCCAGGGAGTCGGCGCGGGCGGTCGTGCGGAAGGTCGTCCAGGAGCTGGAGCGGCGGCTCGCGCAGAAGACGCGGTCGGCCGTCGGCGGCGCCCTCGACCGGTCCGCGCGGGTGCTGCGGCCGAGGCGGCTCGCGGACGTCGACTGGGACCGGACGATCCGCGCGAACCTGCGGCACTACCTGCCCGAGCACGGCACGCTCGTCCCGGAGCGGCTGATCGGGTACGGGCGGCGGCAGCAGGCCGTCAAGCGGGACGTCGTCCTCGCGATCGACCAGAGCGGCTCGATGGCGGCGTCGGTGGTGTACGCGAGCGTGTTCGGGGCGGTGCTGGCGTCGCTGCGGTCGCTGCGGACGTCACTGGTCGTGTTCGACACGAACGTGGTGGACCTGACCGACCAGCTGCACGACCCGGTCGAGGTGCTGTTCGGCACGCAGCTCGGCGGCGGCACCGACATCAACCGCGCGATCGCGTACTGCCAGGGGCTCGTGGCGCGGCCGGCCGACACGATCCTCGTGCTGGTCAGCGACCTGTACGAGGGCGGGATCCGGGACGAGATGCTGCAGCGGGTCGCGGCGCTGACGGCGGCGGGCGTGCAGGTCGTGGTGCTGCTCGCGCTGTCGGACGAGGGCGCGCCCGCCTACGACCACGACAACGCCGCGGCGCTGGCGGCGATGGGCGTCCCGGCGTTCGCGTGCACGCCGGACGCGTTCCCGGGGCTGATGGCCGCCGCGATCGAGCGCCGCGACCTGCGGGAGTGGGCCGAGCGCGACGCGGCGTCCGGCTGACGGCCCGTCAGCCGGACGGCCTGGACAGGCCGCGGGCGAGCAGGACCACCACGAGCGCGGTCAGCACGGCGTGCCCGGCGAGCGCGGACGCCTGCACCTCGACCAGGGCGCCCCACGCGCCCCACATCGCGACGCGGACGACCCGCGCGGCCATGACGGTCCAGGCGGCGGGGCGGCTGCCGCGCCAGGCGAGGATCACCGCGACGAGCGTCACCACGGCGACGACGGCGAACGAGGAGGCGACCACGGGCAGCAGGCCACCGCGGTGGCCCTCGGTCAGGGCCGGCCGAGCGATCAGGATGGCGAGGGCGAGGACGTCCAGGGCGGCGAGGAACCCGGCGAGCAGCAGGCCGGTCACGACCGCGGGGCCGCGCCGCAGCGTCCGGCCGGGCGCGGCCGGGACCGGCTCCGGCCAGGGCGGCCCGGCGCGCCCGGCGGTGAAGCCGGGCGGCGCGTGCGCCGTTTCCGGGAGGGTTCCCGGGCCGTCGCCGCCGGTGATCTCGACGGCGGGCCCCGGCGCGGGGGCCGGGGCGGTCGGGGCGGAGGCGTCCGGGATGGGAGAGGCAGGGATGGGAGAGGCAGAGGTGGGGGCGGTCGGGGCGGCGAGGCGCTCGGTCGGGATCTCCAGCCGGGCGTGCTTCTCGCGCTCGCCGAGGAGCCAGAGCAACACGTCCTCGGAGGCGGGCCGGGCCTTCGGGTCCTTGGCGAGGCAGGCGGCGGCGACCTCGGCGAGCGGGCCCGGCAGGGCGCTCAGGTCGGGCGTCTCGTGCATGATCCGGTACATCACGGTGGGCAGTGGGCCGCCCGCGAACGGGTCGCGCCCGGTGGCGGCGAACAGCAGGGTGCCCGCCCAGGCGAACAGGTCGGTGGCCGGGCCGACCCGCCCGGAGAACTGCTCGGGCGCCATGTAGGCGGGGGTGCCGACGACCTGGCTGGTCAGCGTGGCGCCCGCGTCGAAGGCGCGGGCGATGCCGAAGTCGATCACGCGCGGCCCGTCCGGGCCCATCAGGACGTTCTGCGGCTTGAAGTCGCGGTGCACGATGTTGGCGCGGTGGATCGCCGACAGCGCCGTCACCGAGCTGATCGCCAGCCGCTCCAGGCCGGCGCCGGTGCGCGGGCCCTCCTCCAGCACGAGCGCGCGCAGCGACGGGCCGGGGACGTACTCGCTGACGATGTACGGCCGGTCGCCCGCCATGTCGGCGGCGAGCATCTGCGCGGTGCAGAACCCGGCGACCCGCTCCAGCAGCGCCAGCTCGCGGACGAACCGCTCCCGCGCGCCGGCGTCGCCGAGGAGCTGGGCGTGCAGCAGCTTGACGGCCACGCGGGACGGCCCGGACCCCTCCCGCAGCGGGCGACCGAGATACACCACGCCCTGGCCGCCGGTCCCGATCCGGCCGAGCAGCTCCCAGCCGCCGAGCCGGGTGGGATCGGCGGCGGTCAGGGGAACCGTGCCCGCCATTCGTACCCCCGCGAAAATTCGAGCATTCCGCCGGGCACAAATCCGCCCCGCCCGGCATCAAAGAGTATAGGTTCGGCGAGCCCGGGGTGGGAGAGACGCATGCTGGAGATCCATTCGCTAATTGCCCGGCACGGGGGCGCGGCGCGTCCGGTCGCGGGCGCCCTCGCGGCCCTCGCGCTGGCGGCCGGTGCGCTGTCGGGATGCGGGGACGCGGGTGCGACCATCACGCGGCTGACGGTGGGATCGCCGGGCCCCGATCCGTACACGCTTGCGTCCAACACCGACGAGATGAAGGTGAAGAAGCGGCCGCGGGCGGGCGGAACGCAGGACGGCGACTCCCCCGGCCTGTACGGCGGGACGCGGCGGGCGGCGACCTGCGACCAGCAGAAGCTGATCGCGTTCCTGCAGGCCAACCCGGAGAAGGCGCGGGCGTGGGCGGGCGTGCAGGGCATCCCGGTGAGCGACATCCCGCGGTACGTGTCGCGGCTGACCCCGGTGCTGCTGCGCACCGACACCCTCGTCACCAACCACGGCTTCCACAACGGGAAGGCGACGCGCGGGCCCGCCGTCCTCCAGGCCGGAATGGGAGTTCTGGTCAATGGTTACGGGGTGCCCACGGTGAAGTGCAATTGCGGGAATCCGCTGACCCGACCGGAGAAAAAGATCTCCACGCGGAACGCGTCCTACAGTGGCCGATCCTGGCCGGGATTCGAGAAGCGGAATGTGACCCGGATCCGCCCGAGGGATTCCCGGAAGGGAACGATCGAGACCTACGTCCTCGTCGACCCCGAGGGGACGATGGGGTTCGAGCGGCCCCGCGCCACCATCGGGCCGGCGGACGGGCCGCCGGCCGAGCTGCCGGCCACCGAGACCGAGGTGCCGACGAGCGACTCGCCCGCACCGGAGGACTCCGGCCTGGAGTCGCCCGGGACGCCGTCGCCGGGAACCGGGTCCCCGGGGCCGGAGTCGCCCGGCACCGGGGAGCCCGGCCCGGAGACCTCCGAGCCGGGGACCCCCGGCACCGAGCCGGCGACCGGGGAGCCGGGAGTGCCGACGGGCGACCCGGGTACGGAGACGGGTGGGCTGGAATCACCCGTGGACGCGCCGCAGGCTCCGATCTCGCTGCCGCCGGCGGAGGAGCCCACCCCCTCCGTCACCTGAGGCGGCCGTGCGATAGATTGCACATATGAGCAGTGCTTCAGATGTAGCGGCCGCCGTGCCCGCGCAGGCGCCCGCCGGGACGTCCGCGGCGGCGCCCGCCGACGCCTGCGCCGTCCGCGTGGTCGACGCCGAGAAGGTCGCCGTCGTCTCCGCGTCCCTGCCGGACGCGGAGACGGTCACCGAGGTGGCGCAGGTGTTCGGGCTGCTGTCCGACCCCGGGCGGCTGCGGGTGATCACCGCACTGCTCGAAGGGGGCGAGATGTGCGTGTGCGACATCGCGGCGGCCTGCGGGCACTCGGAGTCGGCGGTCTCGCACGCGCTGCGCCTGCTGCGCGCCAACCGCGTCGTCCGGGTCCGCCGGGCCGGCCGGATGGCCTACTACCGGCTGGACGACTCGCACGTCCGGATGCTGCTCGACCTCGCCCTCACGCACGTCGGCCACGGGGAGGAGGCTCCATGACCGCCGGCCGGAACCCCGCGTCGAACGGCCGCGAGCACGGGCACGGACACGGGCACGCCGTCTCGGCGGGCGCCGACCGGCGGCTGCTGACGGGCGCGCTGGTGCTGATCCTCGCCTACATGTCCGGCGAGGTCGTCATCGGCTTCCTCGCCTCCTCGCTCGCGCTGATCACCGACGCCGCGCACATGATGACGGACGCGTTCGCGATCGCGCTGGCACTGGTCGCGATGCGGATCGCCGCGCGCCCGCCGAAGGGCGGCTACACCTTCGGCCTGCGCCGCGCCGAGATCCTTTCCGCGCAGCTGAACGGGCTGACGCTGATCCTGCTCGCCGTCTACTTCGTCTACGAGGGCGTCCGGCGGCTGATCGAGCCGCCCGCGGTGGAAGGCCACTTCGTCTTCTGGACGGCCCTCGCGGGCATCGCCGTCAACGTCGCGGCGACCGTGCTGATCAGCCGGGCCGACCGGCGGAGCCTGAACGTCGAGGGCGCGTTCCAGCACATCCTGAACGACCTGTTCGCGTTCATCGCGACCGCGATCGCCGGCCTGGTCGTGTGGACGACCGGCCTCGCCCGCGCCGACGCGGTCGCCTCGCTGGTGGTCGCGGCGCTGATGCTGAAGGCCGGATACCGGCTGCTGCGGGACGCCGGCCGGGTGCTCATGGAGGCCGCGCCCGCCGGGATGGACCCGTCCGAGCTGGGCGCCCGGCTCGCGGAGCGCCCGTGCGTGGAGGAGGTCCACGACCTGCACGTGTGGGAGGTCAGCTCCGGCTACCCGGCGCTGTCCGCGCACGTGCTCGTCGACATCCAGGGCGACTGCCACGCCGTCCGCCGCGACCTGCAGGAGCTGCTGCGCGCCTCGTACGGGATCACGCACACGACGCTGGAGGTCGACCACGTGGACGAGCCCGACGGCGGCGGACCGCAGGGGCACTGCGACGACCCGCACGGCCCCCGCCACGTGGCGGAGGGCGGGGAGCCGCACGAGCACGCGGGCAGCGCGCCCTGCGATCACTAGCGGAGCGCCGTCAGGCCGCCGCGGCCGGGACGCGCTCGGGGTCGCCCGCGCCGAGCAGGTACGGGGCGAGGTAGGCCTGCTTCGCCGTGTTCACCGTCGTCCAGTCGTCGTTGAGGATGCCACCGGTGTCACCGGAGTTCGGGTTCCACGACCAGTAGGTGAACGAGATCCCGCCCGTCCCCTCGCCGAGATAGGCCATCAGGGTGCGCAGCCAGGTCTGGTCGCGCGGGTCCCTCAGCGTCGTCCCGAACTCGCCCAGCAGGACGGGCGCGACGTCGTTCTTGTAGAGGTGGCCCCAGTTCTTGTCCCAGATCCCGGCCATGTTGGACGGGAAGGACGGGTCGTCGAACCACGGCTGCGGATAGACCGACGTGGCGTAGTCGTGCGCGGAGTAGACGAGCCGGTTCGGGACGTCCAGCCGCACCGGATCCTGGGCGGCGCCCTGGAGGTTGCCGCCCCACCAGTAGTTGTCGCCTCCGTGGTCGTTGACGCCCTCGACGATGATCAGCCAGTTCGGGTTGGCGGCCAGGATGGCGTTGCCGGCCCGCTCGGCGGCGAGCCGCCAGTCCCGGGCCATGTCGCCGCAGCCCCAGCAGGCCGGGGAGTGCGGCTCGTTGTGCAGGTCGGCGCCGATGACCGTGGTGTCGCCCGCGTAGTGCCGGGCGAGCATCGTCCAGTCGGAGATCCAGCGCGACTCGGGGTAGGCGGCGGTGTACCAGAGCGCGGACTGCCCGCCGGAGTCCGGGCGGTGCCGGTCGAGGACGACCTTGAGCCCGATCCGTCCCGCGTAGTCGACGATCTTGTCGAGGATCCCCAGCCCGTCGAGCCCCCGCAGGTCCGGGTTCTTGGTGTAGTCGATGCTGTTCGGCGTGCTGCCCGGATCGAACAGCTGGCTGCTGTACGGCAGCCGGAGCGTGTTGTAGCCCAGGCTCCTGATCTGGTCGAGCATGTCCGTGTAGCCGCGCGACCAGAGGCCGTGCGGGGTGTAGTTGGACGTCTCGGCGCCGAACCAGTTGATGCCCGTCATCCGCACCGCCCGGCCCTCCGCGTCGAGCAGCTGCCGGCCGCTGGTGTGCCAGTACCCGGTGCCCGCGGCGGCGCGCGCCGCCTCCGGCGCCGCGGGGACGGACACCAGCGCCAGCAGGGCGGCCAGGACGATCAGGAGGATGCGGCCGCGCCGCAGCGCCGCGGTCATGCTCGTTCTCCTCTTCCGGGACACATGGGGGATCCTCTCGGGTTGCGTGGGAGCGCTCCCAAGGTCACGGCGCCGGCGCCGCGTGTCAAGGCGGGCATGCCCGGCTCCACGGTGACCAGGTATCACGCGTGAAAACCCGTGAAACGGCCCGCCCGGCCCCTACGACAGGCCGAAGAGGCGGGCGGGGCCGTGCCAGCAGACCGAGCGCATCCAGTCGTCGCCGAAGTCCAGGGCGGCCAGCGACTCCAGCTGGTGCGCGTACTCGTAGGGGATGTTGGGGAAGTCGGTGCCGAGCAGGACGCGCCCGTCCAGGCCCAGCTCGCGCAGCCGGGGAAGGAGCGCGGCCGGGAACTCGGCGAGCGCCGCGAACCGGGTGAAGACCATCGTCGTGTCGAGGTGGACGCCCTCGTACTGGCCGGCGAGGGCGAAGAAGCCCTCGAACTCCGGCGCGCCCAGGTGGGCGACGATCGCGGTGAGCCGCGGGTGGCGGGCCAGCACCTCGCCGAACGGGCCGGGGCCGGTGTAGCCGTTGGCGACCGGGCCCGACCCGGCGTGCACCAGGGCAGGCACGCCGGCCTCGGCGAGCATCCCCCACACCGCGTCCAGCTCCTTGACGCGCGGGTCGAACCCGCCGACCTGGAGGTGGACCTTGACGACGCGGGCGCCCGACTCCAGGGCGCGGCGCACGTAGTCCTCGACTCCCGGCTCGGGGTAGAAGGTCGCGGTCTGGACGCAGTCGGGGACGCGGGCGGCGAACTGGGCGGTCCAGTCGTTGAGCGACTCGGCCATCCCGGGCCGGTGCGGGTAGGTCAGCGAGGTGAAGGCGCGGACGCCGAGGCCGCGCAGGAACGCCAGCCGCTCCTCCTCCGAGTCCCGGTAGCGGATCGGCCACTCGGTGCCGATCAGCGGGCCCGCCTCGTCGAAGTACCCCCAGACGGCGCTCATCAGCCGCGGCGGCATGAAGTGGACGTGGACGTCGATGATGCCGGGCAGCCCGAGCGCCCGCCAGAACGCGGGGACAGCGGAATCAGAACGGGGTTCGGTCACGCCTCGACCCTAGCCGGAGCTCAGGTGATCTCGGCGAGCAGGGCGGGCAGAGCCGCGCGCAGCTCGCGCCGCCAGTAGGGCCAGCTGTGCGTGCCGCGGTAGAAGTGGGTGGTGACCGGGATGCCGAGCTTCTTCAGCTTGCCGGCGAACTCCAGGGAGACGGTGCGGGCGAGCATCTCCAGGGTGTCGGTGCCGACCGCGGGGCGCGGATCGTAGGGGCCGGGCAGGCCGTCGCCGGCGCTCACGTGCACCCGGACGCCCGCGAGCCGGCCCGCGAGGTCGAACGGGTTGTGCTGCCGCCACACGACGCGCTGCTCGTCCGGGTCGCCCCAGACGTCGGTCCAGTCGAGGGACGGCGCGCCGATCGCGACGCCCAGCTCGACCAGGTCGGCGACGTCGAGCCCGCACGGGTCGCGGTGCAGCGTGTGGAGGGGCCCGCTGAACGACGCCGCCGCCCGGAAGTAGCCGCGGTGCCGGGCCGCGTACGCCAGGGCGCCGAGGCCGCCCATCGCGTTCCCGGCGACCGCGCGGTCGGGCCCGGCGCGGTACCCCCGCTCCAGGATCTGCCGGAGCTCGGCGAGGTGGAAGGTCTCCCACTTGGGCGCGCCGCCGTCGCCGCCGTTCCACCAGTCGGTGTAGCTTCCGCACGGACCGCCGTCCGGCATCACGACGATCACGTCGGCGTCCTCGGTGAGCTCCTCGATGTCGCTGTGGTCGGTCCACACGGTGTGGCCGTCCCGGCCGGCGCCGGCCCCGTGCAGGAGCCAGAGCACCGGCCAGGTGCGGGAGGCGTCCCGCGACCAGCCGCGGGGCAGCAGGAGGCGGGCGTGCACGACGCCCTCCAGGACGGGCGAGCGGATCGCCAGGTCGAGCACGCGGCGGCGGGGGCGGCGCTCGCCGACCACGGCCGCGCCGTCGTCGGCGGGGGCACCGGGCGGGGCCGTCCCGCCCGCGGCGATGGACGCCGTCAGCCCGGCGACCGCCACGATGAGTCCCGCTCCCGCCCAGCCCCGCAGCCGCATGGTCACGCCCCGGTCATTCAGATGTTCGCCTGATATAAGGGTTCCCGCCGACGACCATGTTTCAACGCTGTGTAATCGGTTTATAAAGTGCCGGGCCGGGTTTCGGTCCATCGTGGACAGTCATGCCGTGAAGGGGGCGACCGGTCGGATGCGGAGCGTCGGGATGCGGAGCAAGGCGGAGCTGGAGTCCGCGATCGCGGGCGGTGGCCGCGCCGTCCTGGTGATCAACTCCCGCTCGCGCCGGGGCCGCCGGCGCTACGGCGCGGCCCGCCGGCTGCTGCGCGAGGCGGGGCTGGAGTTCCCGCACGTCTTCCCGGTGACCGACCCGAGCCGGCTGCGCGAGCTGTTCGCCGACATCCTGGCGCTGGAGCCCGACCTGGTCGTGGTCGGCGGCGGGGACGGCACGATCGCCGAGGCGGTCGGGCACCTGGCGCACCGTGACATCGCGCTCGGCGTGCTGCCGCTCGGCACCACCAACAACTTCGCCCGCAGCCTGGAGCTGCCGCTGGACCTGCCCGGCGCGGTCGCGACGCTCGCCCTCGGCCGGCCGGGCGGCGGGAAGGTCGCGGACGTGGACGTCGGCTGGTTCGAGTCCACCGGCGACCCGCAGGGCGAGGGGCCCGGCGCCGACCGCGAGCACATCTTCGCGAACATGGTCAGCCTCGGCCTGTCGGTCGAGGTCGCCGGGCATGTCCCGCACACCCTCAAGCGGTTCCTCGGCCGGCCCGCGTACGCGCTGACGGCGGCGCGGCTGCTGCCCCGGCACGAGGCGTTCACCGCCCGGATCCGGATCGGCGACGAGGTCCGCGAGCTGCCCACGCACCAGCTGAACATCGCCAACGGCGCGCACCACAGCGGGCAGCGCATCGCCCGCGACGCCAGCCCCGACGACCGGCTGCTGGCCGTCTACCGGCTGGGCGACGAGCGGCGGCTGCGGCTGGCGTCGGCGACGGCCCGGCACGTCCTCACCGGGCAGTGGCGGAGCCTCGCCGAGGACGCGTTCCTCACCACCGCGGAGGTCGAGATCGAGACCGACCCGCCGCTGCGGGTGGACGTGGACGGCGAGATCCGCGGCCGCACCCCGGTCTCGATCAAGCTGCGCGGCAACGCGCTGCGGGTGATCGTTCCGCGCACGTTCACCGACACCTGACCGGGCTCAGGGGCGCGGCGGGGCCTCGTCCGCCATCACGTAGGCGCCCGCCTCCAGCCGTTCGATCACGCCGCGCGTCCACACGGCGGCGGAGTCGGCGGAGTGCACCCACCAGCCGAGCAGCTCGCGCAGGTGGTCCGAGGGGTCCTGCTCGTCCTGGGGCGGGGCGATGGACGCGCGCCAGCGGGCGAGGCCGTCCAGCCGCTCGCGCAGCAGCGCGACCGCCTCGGCGCGCGGCAGCTCGGTGAGGAATCCGAGCCCGGCCGTGAGCATCTCCGGGTGCCGGACGTCGACCGCGGAGATCGCGCAGCGCAGCAGCCGGAAGAACTCGGCCCGGCCGGCGTCGGTGATCTCGTAGTCGGTGTGCGGCGGCCCGGCCTCGCTCTCCTCCACGTCGTGCGCCCGCAGCAGGCCCTCCTTGGCCAGCTGCCTGAGCGCGTGGTAGATCGAGCCCGGATTCACATGGGCCCACTCGTCCGAGCCCCACGAGATGAGCTCCCTGCGGACCTCGTACCCGTGGGCCCGCCCGAACCGCCGCACTCCGCCGAGTACCAGCAGCCGCGTCGTCGACATCCTCGCCCCCTGATCCCAAACCTGTTCAGGGTAGAGGGTCCGCCCCGATCGCGGCGCGGCCATCAGCGTTTCAGGGCCGCGAGGTCCTCCGGGGTGAGGGCCAGCCCCGCGGCGGCGGTGTTCTCCTCCAGGTGGTCCGGGGAGCCGGTGCCGGGGATCGCCAGCATCACCGGCGAGAGGGCGAGCAGGCCCGCGAGGAGGACCTGCGCGACGGTCGCGCCGTGCCGGCCGGCGATCGCGCGGACGCGCGCGTCGTCGGGGATGCCGAAGCCGCCGAGCGGGAAGTAGGGCGCGTAGGCGATGTGCTCGCGCTCGCACACCGCCAGAAGCGCGGTGTCCTGCGGCTGCGTCACGTCGAACCGGTTCTGGACGGCGGCGACGGGCGCGATCCTCCGGGCCTCGTCCAGCTGGGCCCCGGTCACGTGGCTCAGCCCCAGGTGCCGGATGAGCCCCTCCTCCCGCAGCCCGGCGAGGACCTCGAAGCGCTCGCCGATCGGCTCGTCCGACGGCGCCTCCAGGCCGCCCGGACGCAGGTAGACGAGGTCGAGCCGGTCGAGTCCCAGCTCGGTCAGGTTCCGCTCCACCTCCGAGCGCAGCCGGGACGTCTCGAGCTGCCCCGACGGGTACGGGTCGCCCGGCCCCCGGTACGGGCCCACCTTCGTGGCGATGACGAGGCCGGGCGGGTAGGGGGCGAGCGCCGCGCGGATCAGCTCGTTCGCCGCCGGGCCGTCCGGGTGGTAGTAGAACGCGGCGGTGTCGATGTGGTCCACGCCCAGCTCGACCGCCCGGCGCAGGATCTTCAGGCCCGTCTCGCGGTCGTTCGGCGGGACGTCCAGACCGCTCGCGGGCAGCCGCATCGCGCCGAAGCCCATCCGGTTGATCCGCAGGTCCCCACCGAGATCGAAATGCTGTGTCATGCGGCCCACTGTGCTGCGGCGCCCCGTCCGGGACGAGCGGCTGGCAGGTTGCTGCCAGCGCGGCGCCTTGGCGGGCGCGTGGCAGACTGAGGGGTGATGAGCGTTGATCTGGACCGGAATGTCGTGCTGCGCGGCGAGGCGGAGCTGGCCGAGCGCGCCGGGCCGCTGTTCTTCGCGAGCGAGGAGTTCGCCTGCGCCGCGACGGACCTGAACACCTGGGCCCTGCCGGGGTTCCGGGAGCGGATCGTCGCCGAGCGGCGCAGGCTCCGCCCCGGACCGGACGCCTACAAGCTCTACAACCCGGCGGCGCTCGCGGACGAGGAGTCCGAGCGGCACCTGCTGGAGCTGGCGGGCGGCGGGGCCCGGGTGCGGATCTGCACCGCGCCGCTCCCGCACGAGACGATCATCGTGGACCGGCGGGTGGCGATCCTCGCGGGACCGCCCGAGGCCGGCGTCCGCGAGTACACGGTCGTCCGGTCGCCGGGCGTCGTGAAGGGCGTCGTGTCGCTGTTCTGGGCGACGTGGGACAAGGCGGCCGACCTCGCCGACTACCGGCGCGACCGGCCGCCCTCGCTGAGCGAGGAGAGCCGGGCCATCCTGCGGCTGCTCGGCGGCGGGCTGAAGGACGAGGCCGCGGCGCGCCGGCTCGGCATGTCGCTGCGCACCTACCGGCGCCGCGTCGCGGAGATCCTCACCCTGCTGAACGCCGGCTCCCGCTTCCAGGCGGGCCTGCGCGCCAAGGAGTACGGCCTGATCAGCTGACGCTCAGACCGGCTCAGATTCGGAGCGGCCGGGGTCAGCCGCCGGCCAGCGGGACCAGCTTGACGAAGACCAGGTCGGGGTCCGCGCCGAGGTCGATCTCCTCGTCGAGGTCCTCCACCTGCCGGTCGCCGGCGAGCATGAAGAACCCGTTGCGCAGGAACGCGCGCTCGGCGATGTCGGCCTGCCGCTCCCAGTCGATGCGGCGGGCCTCGCGCAGCCGGTAGCCGTTCAGCTCCGCCTCGGCGTCGTCGGGGCGGACGAGGCCGGTGAACCGGTCGGACGGCCGCGCGTTGTGCCGGGCGACCTCCTCGCGGACCCGGAGCCGGATCAGCTCCCGGGCCGTCATCCGCGCCGGCAGCCCCGCCACCTGGAACTCGGCGACCGGCGCGCCGGTCGCCGTCTCGTCCCGGAACGTCACCTCGGCCATCACGCACCTCGCTTGATCTGCGACAGGATGGACTCGTCGCCGATCCTGTCGTCGGCGGCGAGCAGGAACGCCTTGCTCAGGATGAGGGAGAGCCGCTCGTCCTCGAACGGCAGGAAGACCTTGGCGGCGGACGTGCGGCGCTCGGGGACGATGCACAGGAACGCGTCGTCCGGCTCCATCACGATGTTCGCCGAGCCGAGGTGGATCTTGTAGGTGCGCAGCTCGCCCTTGACGACCAGGTGGCGCCCGTCGATCGTGCAGCGGTCGGCGATCTTGGTCTTGGGCAGGATGCGCTCCAGAGCGTCCGTGCGCGTCCGCGTGGACTCGCCGAAGTCCGCGTACCACGCGCGCACCCAGTACTCGTGCGCCTCGCCGTCCTCCCACATGGGGTCCGCGGCGATCGAGGTGACGCCGACGAACAGGTCGACGTCGCGCATCGCCTCGCTCAGCACCAGCGGGGGGACGTCCGCGAGCGGCGCCTCCCGCCAGGCGCCGTCGGCGCGGCGGTCGAACACGACCCGGTTCGTCCCGGCGATCTCCTGCTCGCCGGCCCAGTCGGCGAGGACGTGCGAGAAGCGCACCCGCCACTCCCCCGCCGCCAGCGTCCGCATCGCCTCGTCCGAGCCGCCGCCGTCCCACGGGCCGAGCAGGCGGCTGGTCCAGCCGCGGGCCCGGAACAGCGCGAACATCCGCCGGTAGTGGACGAGGTGCGCGGCGAAGCGGTTGGAGTGGGTCCGGGTCTCCTCCTCGGCCGGGGTGAGCAGGTAGATCTCGCGGAACGCCTGCTTGAACGGCTGCCGGATCCGCCGGTCGACGAGGAGGTCGCGCCAGGCCCGCACCTCGTCCGGCGACGCCCCGATCGGGTGCCACAGCCGGACGGGAGCGTCGTCGGGGGCGCCCGGGAGGTCGCCGGCGGCCGGAAGGACGTCCCGCAGCTCGCCGGGGGCGACCTCGATCCGCCAGATCAGGGCGCGCACCACCGGCCCGGCGATCGGGTGCCGGACCAGCGTGTCGCGCCACTCGCCGAACGGGCGGGCCGCGTCGACGGTGAAGCCGCCCTCCAGCGCCCGCGCGAGCGTGGCGAGCTGGGCGTCGACGCGTTTGACCAGGTCGCGCAACTCCTTGACCTCGCCCTTGTGGTCGCGGCGGACGGCCGCGGGGACGCTCTTCAGCGTCGTGCCGTCCTTCTCGAAGGCCAGCGCCGCCTTGCCCTCGGCGACGGAGACGACGGCCGTGTGGCCGGACAGCTCGCGGCGCAGGACGCCGTCGGCGTCGAAGCCGAGGTCGGGAAGCCGCAGCGCGACCTCGGTGCGCTCCGCGAGCGCCGCCTCGATCTTCTTCAGCATCTTGTCGAGCTGTTTGGGCACGCCCTTGTGCCGGACGGCCCCGCGGACGGTCCGGAGCGCGGTGACCAGCTCCGGGGCCGGGAAGTCCTGCGCCGCCCGCGCGATCTCGTACAGCAGGCCCTGCGACGGCAGCGACTTCGCCTCGGTCGGCGCGACGCAGATGTCGGGGAGGACGCGGTCGAAGAAGGCGGGGAGCCACGGCTCGTCCCGCATCAGCATCAGGCGCGCGGCCCGGCCGAGGGTCGCCACCTCGTCGGACGTGAACGCCTTGTCCGCGCGGTAGGGCACCTCGCCGGCCTGGATCGCGCGGGCCCGGTCCGCGGCGGCCTCAAGGGCGCGGCGGGCGAACGCTACGCAGGCGGGGATCTCCGCGACGCGCTCCCACACGTCGGGGAGCGGCGGCGGGGAGGTGTAGGAGTGGGCATGGTCGAGCTCGGTGAGCAGGACCCGCTCCCGCGCGCCGAGCCCGACGACGACGTCGAGCTCGTCCAGCGCGATCGGGCCCGCTTTGAGGTCGCGGAGCCGCTTCGCGGTCGTGCGCAGGACGTCGTCGCCCGCGAGCCCGGCGACCGCGAGGAGCGCGAACGGCTGGTCGGTGCGGTCGGCGTCCAGGCGGAACCCGACCAGCGTGCGGGCAGGGGCGGAGACGTCCGGCCACGGGCCGGTGCAGCGCAGCAGCGCCCCCGCGCCCAGGGTCAGGTCGGCCCACCTGCGCGTCTCCAGCCCCGCGACGAGGCTGGCGAACATCCGCTCGCACGCCTCCGGCGTGTAGCGCGGCTGGCGCCGCTTGGCCTCGTCCTCGACCCGGAACCGGACCGAGGTCGACACGAACGGCTTCCCGCGGCCGACCGCGTAGGCGGCCGGCATGAGCGTGCCGAGGTCCTCGTCGGAGAGCCGGTCCAGGCCCGGGTCCCAGGTGCGGAACTCCTCGTCCTCCGGCGCCGGGTCGGTCATGGCGCGCAGGAGCCGGGCGGTCAGGTCCATCAGGCACCCTTCTTGATCTGCCGCAGGACGGTCTCGTCGGTGATCTTGTGGTCGGCGGCCAGCAGGAACGCGGTGCCGAGGATCCGCGTCAGCAGCTCGTCCTCGACCGGCAGGAACAGGCCCTTCCGCCGCGGCCGGCGGACCGGCTCGACGCGCAGCCGGTCGTTGCCGGGCTCCATCAGCACGTCCCCGGTCGCCAGGTGGATCCGGTAGGTGCGCAGCCCGCCGCGGACCACGAGGAACCGGCCGTCGACCGCGCAGCGGCCGGCGATCCGCGTGCCGGGCAGGACCCGGCGCAGCACGTCGCCGCGGATCTCGGCGCTCGCCGGAAGCCCGCCGGACGGTTCCTGCCCGGTGTCCGGGGCCACCCGCAGGAACAGGTCGGCCTCCCGCATCCCCTCGCTGAACACCAGCGGCGGCACGTCCGCCGGCGCCGTCTCCCGCCAGCGGCCGGCGACCCGCCGCTCGAACCGCACGCCGCCGCGCCCGGGGTGGCGGCCGACCCGCCACCCTCCCTCGGCGAGGACGCGGCGGATCTCGCCGTCGAGGGGGCCGGCGCCGCGCGGCTCCGCGGCGGCTCCGGGTGCCCCGGCCCGGTAGGTCTCGCGGAAGGCCTGCGGGAACGACTGCGTCATCCGGTTGCCGGTCACGAAGTCGCGCCAGGCCCGGACCGCGCCCGGGAACGCCCGCGCCGGATGCCACAGCCGGACCCGCGCCCCGGCGGCCGGTACGGGCAGCGCGCGGCCGTCCACGGTCACCAGCACGTCCTCGCCGGGGGTGGCGGCCCGCCAGAGGCCGTCCGGCGTCTCGAACTCCCAGACCAGGCCGCGCGCGACCATGCCGGTGACCGGATGGTCGCGGTGGTGCCGGCACCACCGCGCGTACGGCCAGGTGCGCTCGACCGCCATCAGCGCCTCGACCCGCGTGCGCTCGGCGGCGAGCGTCGCCCGAACCTGCCGCATCAGCGTCTTCAGCTCCTTGACCTGCGCCGCGAACACCACCTTGAGCGCGCCCGGCACGGTCGGCAGCGGGTGCCCGTCCGCGCCGATGAACGCGAGCCGGACGGTCAGCGGGTCGGTGATCGCGAGGACCGCCTGGTAGCCGCCGACGTCGCGGACGAGCGTGCCGTCCCGGCCGAGGCCGTGCGCGGGCACGCCGCTCTCGGCCGGCTCCGCCGGTGGGATGCCGCGGCGCGGTGCGTTGGGCGCGTCCTGGTGCGCCCGGAGGTCGTCGGACATGAGGTGATCTTTCCAGAAGGCGCCGTCGGCGCCGGGACGGTTCGGCTGATCAGCGCTTGATCTGGGTCAGGATCGTCGCGTCGGTGATCGTGTGGTCGGCGGCGAGGAGGAACGCCTTGCTGAGGATGAGCGAGAGCCGCTCGTCCTCGAACGGGAGGTACAGCGTCCCCGGGCCCTTGCGACCCTGGGCCTTCACGATGCACAGGTAGGAGCCGTCGTTGTCCATCAGGACGTTCGCCGAGCCGAGATGGATCCGGTAGGTGCGCAGCCGGCCGCGGACGACCAGGTAGCGGCCGTCGAGGGAGCAGCGGTCCGCGATCTTCGTGCGGGGCAGGATGCGCTCCAGCGCCGCCCGGCGGACCTCCGCGCTCGCCGTCAGGGCGCCGAACGTCGTCTCCCTCCAGTAGGCGGTGTAGAGGTCCTCGCCGCGGTCGGCCCATTCGGGGTCGGCGGCGATGGAGGTGACGGCGACGAACAGGTCGACGTCCCGCATGGCCTCGCTGAACACGACCGGCGGGACGCCGGCGACGGGCGTCTCCTGCCAGCGCCGGCCGTCCCTGCGCTCGAACCGGACCTGGTCGGTCGTGGCGTGCTCCGGTCCCCGGTCGGCGTGCTCCAACGGCTCGTGGTAGAAGCACGCGCGCCAGGCGCCGCCGCCGAGCTCGCGGCGCGCCTCGCCGTTGTAGCCGCCGTCGTACCGGCCGAGGAAGTTCGCCTGCCAGCCGCGCTCCTTGAACAGCGCGTACAGCCGCCGGTAGTGGACGATGTGCGCGGCGAACCGGTTGGAGTAGACGTTCGTCTCCTCCTCGGCGGGGGTGAGGAGGTAGATCTCGCGGAACGCCTGCTTGAAGGGCTGCCGGATCTGCTCGTCCATCACGCGCTCCCGCCAGGCCCGGACCTCGTCCGTCGCCACGCGGATGGGGTGCCAGAGCCGCACGCGCGCCGGGGTGCCGGCGGGGTCCGTCATCGACGCGTGCCACACGCCGTCCTCATCCTCGAACTCCCAGATGAGGCCGCGGACGATCGCCCCGGTGACCGGATGGTCGCGGTAGTACTCGCACCACTCGTCATAGGGCCAGACGCGGTCTTCCGACATCAGCCCTTCGATGCGGGCCCGCTCGGTCGACAGCGTCCCCCGGACCTCCTTGGCGAGGCCCTTCAGCCCTTTCAGCTCGTCGGGGAAGCCGTCCTTGACCGCCGCCGGTGCCGTCTTGGAGGCGCGGCCGTTCGCGCCGGTGAAGGTGAGCCGGACGGTCGCCGCGTCCTCGATCGAGACGCGGGCCCTGTGCTCGCCGAGCACACGCTCCACCGAGCCGTCCGGGCGCAGGCCGTGAGACGGGACGGTGCGCTCGATCAGCTGCTCCGGCGTGATGCCCTGCCGCTCGGCGGCGGACCGCAGCGCGGTGCCGATCTGCTTGCGCAGCGCCCGGTGCTTGATCCTCGCGTGCAGGTCCCGCAGCGCCTCCAGCGCGCCGGGGTCGTCGATCGCGCCGAGGGCGTTGATCCCCGCGCCCGCGAGCTTGAGGTCCTCGGCGAGGATGTGGCCGGGCGCACCGGCGCGCAGGGCGAGCGCGGCGAGCGGCCTGGTCGCCCCGGGACCACCGGTCAGCGCCGCCGCCCAGACGATGCCGCGTGCGACGTCGCCGTGGTCCTGGTGGACGAGGTACCGGTAGGTGTGGTTGCCGGGGACCCAGTCGGCGTGCGGGCCGTGCTCCGCCGAGTTCAGCGGCTCGTCCTCGACGAGCGCTCGCAGGCAGCCGGCGACGGCGTCCCGGGCGGACGCCTCGTCCGCGAGGGCGACGCACGCGCGCCGCCACTTCTGGGACGGGCGCGGCGCGGACAGGCTCGCCAGATGCCGGACGAACCGGGCCCGCGCGACGGTCGGCGCGGCCGTCACGAGGTCGCGCAGCGGCGCGGCCCACGCGTCCCGCACGGGCAGCAGGCCGTCCGGGAGGTGCGCCTCGTCCGCGGTCCCCAGCAGCTCGCGCAGTCGCTTGGCGATCGGGGCGCGGTACCCGATCGCCGCGTCGGCCCTCGCGAACCGGGCGTTGACGCGCTTCAGGCGGGCGGCGAGCGCGCGGACGCCTCCGGTGTCGAGCCGCTCGACGACCGCCAGCGCCACGTCCAGGGCCTCGGCGAACAGGTAGCCGTCATGTGCGAAGGCGCGTGCGCGCTGGAGCATGACCTCGGCCTCGTCCGGCGTCCAGCCGTCCGTCGCCGAGATGTGCTGCAGCATGGTCGCCCGGTGCGGGTACCAATCGCCGTGCACGCTCGGGGCCACGGCCAGTGTGAGGGCGACGACCGCGGCCCTGACGTCCTCCTCCGGGCGCTCGTCGAGCCACTTCCGGATCTCCGTCTCGATCCGCGGCCGGCCGTCGAGGAGGTCGAGCAGCGGGCGGGCGCGGCCGAGGGCGGCCAGCCGGACGTCGTCCAGGCCGTCGTTCTGGCGTGCCGCGGCGGCGAGCGTGTCGTACAGCATGGCCGGATGCTGGCAGGAGCGACCGACAAAAACCTGCGATTCCGGCATCTGTTCAGTGACCTCATGGTCACCTACGCTCGGGGAGCATCGATACAGAATCACATTCGGGACGGGCCATGACGCACAGCGTGGTGATCATCGGAAGCGGTTTCGGCGGCCTCGGGATGGCGATCCGGCTGCGGGAGGCGGGCGTCCACGACGTGGTGGTCCTGGAGAAGGCCGACGGGCTCGGCGGCACCTGGCGGGACAACACCTACCCGGGCGCGGCCTGCGACATCCCCTCCCACCTGTACTCGTTCTCGTTCGAGCGCAAGACCGACTGGTCGCGCCGGTTCCCGCCGCAGCGGGAGATCCTGGAGTACCTGTGGCACTGCGCCCGCAAGTACCGCGTGCTCGACACGATCCGGTTCGGCACCGAGGTCACCGAGGCGCGGTTCGACGAGGACGCCGCGCTGTGGCGGATCTCCACGACGTCCGGCACCCTGGACGCCCGGGTCCTGGTCTCGGCATGCGGGCAGCTCAACCGGGCCGAGCTGCCGCCGATCGAGGGACGCGACTCGTTCGCCGGCCCCGCCTTCCACTCCTCGCGCTGGGACCACGGCGTCGACCTGCGCGGCAAGCGCGTCGCGGTGGTCGGGACCGGGGCGAGCGCGATCCAGATCGTCCCGGAGATCGCGAAGGAGGCGGCGGAGCTGCGGCTCTTCCAGCGCTCCGCACCGTACGTGATCGACAAGCCCGACAAGCCGTACCGGGCGTGGGAGCGCGCCGTCCTGCGGACGGTGCCGGGGCTCTACGCGCTGAGCCGCGCCCGGATCTACGCGCTGCTGGAGGCGCGGGCCCTCGGATTCATCCGGTACCCGAAGCTGATGGGGCTCATGGAGCGCGCCTTCCGGCAGCACCTGGCGGAGCAGGTCGGCGACCCCGGGCTCCGCGCCGAACTCGTCCCCGGCTACCGGATGGGCTGCAAGCGGATCCTGCTGTCCGGCGACTACTACCCGGCGCTGAGCCTGCCGCACGTCGACCTCGTCACGGCCCCGATCGAGCGCGTCACGCCGTCCGGGATCGAGACGGCGGACCGCGCGTACGAGGTGGACGTCATCGTGTACGCGACCGGGTTCCGTTCCACCGAGTTCCTCTCCCCCATGAAGATCGTCGGGCGGGACGGGCGGGAGCTGAACGAGGCGTGGCGCGACGGCGCGCAGGCGCACCTCGGCATCACGGTCAGCGGCTTCCCGAACCTGTTCCTGCTCTACGGCCCGTACACCAACCTCGGCCACAACTCGATCATCTACATGCTGGAGTCGCAGATCCGCTACGTCCTCGGCTGCGTGGACGCGCTGCGCCGCGCCCGCCTCGACTGGATCGACGTGAAGCCGGACGTGCAGGACGCCTTCACCCGCGAGATGCAGGAGCGGATGCGCGCGACCGTGTGGCAGGAGGGCTGCCGGAGCTGGTACATGACCGCCGACGGCAAGGTCGTGAACAACTGGCCCGGCTACACCTTCGCCTACCGCAACGCGACCCGGCGGCCCGACCCGCGGCACTTCCGCGCGCGCCGCGCCGCGTCCCGGTGAGCCCGGCGGCGGCCTAGGCTCTGTGCCATGCCGACCGCCTTCATCACCGGCGCGACCGCGGGGATCGGTGCCGCCTTCGCCCGCCGCCTCGCCTCCGACGGGTTCGACCTGGTCCTGCTGGCCCGCGACGCGGAGCGCCTGGAGCGCACCGCCGCGGAGCTGCGCGAGAAGTACGGCGTCCGCGCCGAGGCGCTGCCCGCGGACCTGTCCGCCGAGGAGGGTCTCGCGGCGGCGGAGAAACGCGTCCGCGACGGCGTCGACCTGCTCGTCAACAACGCCGGCTTCGGCAACAAGGGCGTGTTCCTCGACGTCCCCGTGTCGGACGAGCTGACCATGCTCAAGGTGCACTGCGAGGCCGTGCTGCGGCTCACGCACGCCGCCGTGCCCGGGATGCTGGAGCGGGGGCGCGGCGGCGTCATCAACGTCTCCTCCGCCGCGGCGTTCGCGACGCGGGGCACCTACGGGGCGTCCAAGGCCTGGGTGGTGAGCTTCAGCCAGGGCGTCGCGTCCGACATCGACGCGCGGTCGCGGGGCAGGGTCCGCGTGATGGCGCTGTGCCCCGGTTTCGTGCGCACCGAGTTCCACGACCGCGCCCAGATGGACATGTCGGACGTCCCTGGCTTCATGTGGCTGGACAAGGGCGACGTCGTGGACGCCGCGCTGCGCGACCTGCGCCGCGGCGTCCAGGTCAGCATCCCGGGCCCGCAGTACAAGGCCCTCGTCGGCGTCGGCCGCCTCCTGCCCCGCGGCCTGGTCGCGCGGCTGTCGTCCACTACCGGCCGTAAATACGATTGATCATTTAGTCAAGGGTCACGGTCTTGTCACGGGCGGGATGACAGGGCAGGGTGGCAGAGGCGGTTCGATGGCGCGCCGAACGGCCTCCCCCCAGCCCCCGTCCGCCGAGAGGTCTTTCCCGATGGGTCACGACCTGGGTCACGCCGCCCTCGCCCTGCTCGCCACCACCGTCTACTACATCGCCTTCCTCGTCTTCCGGATCTCCGCGCGCCGCATGGAGCCGCTGCGCGGCAGCCGCCCGCTCCGCGTCGCCCGGCTCATGCTGACCGACCCGGTCTGGCTGGGCGGCGGCCTGCTGCTGTTCCTCGGCCTCGGCTACGAGGTCGTGGCCTTCTCCGCGGTGCCCCTGGCCGTCGCGCAGCCGATCTTCGCCGTCAGCCTGGTCTTCCTCGTCGCGTTCGCCGTGCGCTTCCTCGGCGAGCGGCTCAGCGCCCGGGAGTGGGCGAGCGTCGCGCTGTTCGTCCTCGCGACGATGCTGATCGGCCTGTCGGCCACCGGGGAGGGCGAACCGCACGCGGACGCGACCCTCGCCAGGACGCTGGCCCGGCCGTGGACGATGATCGCCGTCTGCGCCCCCGCGGTGATCGTCGCGGCGCTGGTGTGGCTGGTCGGCGACCGCCGCGCGGGCGGCCGGCACGCCCGCAAGCTCGCCGGCGTCGCCTACGGGATCGGCGCGGGGGCCTGCGCCGGCCTCGCCGAGGCCGGCATCCGCGGCATCTCGATCGTCTACCAGGACACCGGGAGCATCCGGGCGGTGATGGAGTCGCCCTACCCGTACCTGACGCTCGGCCTCGCCGCCATCGCGCTGGGGCAGCTGCAGATCGCGCTGCAGCGCTGCCGCGTCGCGATCGTCGCGGTGGTGCTGACCGTCATCGGCCGGACCTACCTGATCGTCAGCAGCACCGTGCTGTTCGGTGAGCAATGGCCGCGGGAGACCGAGCCGTTCGCGCTGCGGACGGGCGGCTTCGTGCTCGCGCTGACCGCCCTGCTGCTGTTCCCCCGGTACGAGGAGCCGCGCCCCGCGGCGGTGCCGTCGGCCGCGGGGAAGGGCGTGCGGGCCTTCCGCTGATCGTTTAGATTGCCGCCATGACCGCCACCCCCCGCCGGCTCCTCGGCGCGGCCCTGCTCGCCGCCGCGCTGCTGCTGCCGATGCTCAGCGCGCCGCCCGCGCACGCCGTCCTCGGCGGCACCCCGGCACGGACCGCGGCGTACCCGTGGCTGGCCGCGGTCGGGTCGCCGATCTTCCTCGTCCGGCCGTCCGGGCAGTTCTGCGGCGGTGTGCTGATCGAGCCCGACAAGCTGCTGACCGCGGGGCACTGCGTGTCGTTGTTCCGCTCCGTGCCGGGCGTCCTGACGGCCACCTTCGGCCGGGACGACCTGGTCGGCGTGGACGGGGAGACGGTCGGGGTGACGTCCGTCCGCGTGCACCCCGGATACCGGGAGACCTCGTTCAAGGACGAGACCGTCAGCCACCACGATCTCGCCGTCCTCACGCTGGCGCGGCGCGTGAACCGCCCGCTCGCCGCCCTCGGCGCGCCCGGGAGCGCCCGGACGGGACGGATCGCCGGCTGGGGCTTCACCTCCGAGAACGACCTGTTCAACACCCGTCTGCGGGAGGCCGGCGTGCCGCTCCCCGGCGACCGGGCGTGCGAGCGCGCCTACGGCGACGCGTTCGACCCGTCCGACATGCTGTGCGCCGGATCGGACACGGCCGACTCCTGCCAGTTCGACAGCGGCGGCCCGCTGGTCGCGCGCGGACGCGTCGTCGGGCTCGTCTCCTGGGGCTACGGCTGCGGCAAGCCCGGTTACCCCGGCGTCTACGCGCGGCTCGGTTCCCTGCCCTGACCGGCTCTTGCCCCGCCGCACCCGCGGCCGGATGCTGGCCGTATGCGGGTGCTCGTGACGGGGGCGGCGGGATACATCGGGTACGCGGTGGGGCGGCGGCTGGTCGCGGCCGGGCACGAGGTGGACGGGTTGGTGCGCCGGGCCACCGGTGTCCCGGACGGGGTCCGGCCCGTCCACGGCGACCTGCTCGCCCCGGACGGGCTGCCGCGCGGCCCCTATGACGGCGTCTGCCACCTCGCGGCGCTCACCCGCGTCCGCGAGTCGTTCGACGCGCCCCTGCGGTACTTCACCGCCAACGTCCAGGGCACCGTGAACCTGCTGGAGGCCGTGGACGCGGACCGGGTCGTGCTCGGCTCGACCGCCGCCGTTTACGGGACCCCGGAGCGGCAGCCGATCCCCGAGAGCGAGCCCGCGGCGCCGACCAGCCCCTACGGGGCCTCGAAGCTCGCCGCCGAGCAGGCCGTCCGGTTCCACGCCCGGACCGGCGCGATCGGCGCGGTCGTGCTGCGCACCTTCAACGTCGCCGGCTCGGTGGACGGGCGCGTCGACCCGGACGAGACCCGGCTGATCCCGAAGGCGCTCGCGGTGGCCGCCGGCCGCGCCCCGCACCTGGAGCTCAACGGCGACGGGCTGGCGGTCCGCGAGTACCTGCACGTCGACGACCTCGCCGCCGCCTACGTGCGGGCGGTGGAGGCCGTCCGGCCGGGCGAGGACCGCGTCTACAACGTCGGCAGCGGCGCCGGGGCGGCGGTCCGCGAGGTCGTCGCCGCCGTCGAGGAGGTCACCGGGAGGCCCGTGCCCGTCCGCCGCCGGCCCGCCCGGCCCGAGGCGCCGGTGCCCCTATGCGACGCCACCGCGATCCGGGCCGGCCTCGGCTGGCGGCCGGACCGCTCCGCGCTGCCGGAGATCATCGCCGGTGCGTGGAACGCCCTGGTCCGCGCGGGCGGATAAACTCGCCCGCGTGTCCGAGCCGAAGTTCGAAGTCCAGATGCTGCACGACCGAGTCATGATCAAGATGGAGAAGGACAGCGGCGAGCGCCGCAGCACGGGCGGGATCGTCATCCCGGCGACGGTCGAGCAGGAGAACCGCCTCGTGTGGGGAGAGGTGTGCGGGGTCGGCCACCACGTCCGGATCGTCAAGCCCGGCGACCGCGTCCTGTTCCACCCCGGCGACCAGTACGAGGTGGAGATCCAGGGCGAGAAGTACCTCATCATGCGCGAGCGCGACCTGCACGCGATCGCCAGCGAGCGTCCCGAGCACGGCACCGGCCTCTACCTCTGACCGCTGCCGGGGCCCGCTCCCGGCGCCCCGGATGAGCAGTGCGGATCTTGCGAGGTGCCAACGGGACGCCGCCCGGGTTGCTCACTTTTCATCTGTTCCGCCGGGTGTTCCTCAACTAGGCATGGTCGACAGAACACGGTTCGACCCGAGGAGCCCCCCGCCATGTCCGAGCTCTCGCCCCTCGCCCGCCGCGCCTTCCTGACCCGGGCGGGCGCCGTCGCCGGCGGCGCCGTCCTGCTCGGGACGGCCGACCTCGCCCGCCCGCGCGCCGCCCGCGGCCTCGCCGCGCCGCACGTCTACACGCGGGCGGAGTGGAACGCCAGGCCGCCGTCGTCCACCGCGCAGATCATCGCCGCGCCGGACCACCTCGTCGTCCACCACATGGCCTTCCCGAACTCGACCGACTACTCGCTCGCCCACGCCTTCCAGCTGTCCCGCGACTGCCAGGACCTCCACATGGACACCAACGGGTGGGCCGACACGGGCCAGCAGCTCACCATCAGCCGCGGCGGCCACGTCATGGAAGGCCGCAACCGCTCGCTCGAAGCGATCGGGCAGGGCGCCAACGTGATGGGCGCCCAGACCGCGAACCACAACGGCCACACCCTCGGCATCGAGAACGAGGGCACCTACATCACGGCGCTGCCCACGGCCGTCCTGTGGAGCTCACTCGTCCAGACGCTGGCCTGGCTGTGCGACGTCTACGGCCTCGATCCCCATGCCGCCATCGTGGGGCACCGCGACTACGTCGCCACCCAGTGCCCGGGCGACGC
Organism: Actinomadura sp. B10D3; assembly: GCF_039871695.1. Lineage (NCBI taxonomy): Bacteria > Bacillati > Actinomycetota > Actinomycetes > Streptosporangiales > Thermomonosporaceae > Actinomadura > Actinomadura sp. B10D3. The sequence goes on along the minus strand of NZ_JBDPLY010000008.1, from coordinate 88,030 downwards.
CCTCTACGCCGAGCTGCCCCGGCTGCGCAACGAGGTCGGCGGCGCGCTGGGCGCGGCGCTCACCACCGAGCCCCCGGCCCCGTTCGTCCGCAGCGGCCTGCCGGGTCCGCGCCGCCGCGGCGACCACGGCCCGGCCGTCGGCCCGGGCGAGAGGGGCTGACGGCACGGGACGTCACGGGGCGGCCTCTCCGGCGAGGCCGCGGGCCTGGTCCGGGGTGTGCCGCCCGTCGGCGACGACGACGGTGACCGCCCGGTCCAGGCGCCCGGTGACGGCCAGCGGCTCCTCCCACGCCAGGGCGGGGCCGACGCCCGGGTACTGCGCGACCCGCACGAACCACGGGTCGAGCCCGGCGGTCTGGACGAACACCAGGGTCCAGGCGTCCGAGGCCAGCGCCAGCCACGGGGTGACGCTGCCGTGCACGGCCTCTTCGCCGGACGCCTCGGCGGTGAAGACCTCCAGGCCGGCCGAATCCTTGGGCGCACGCCAGAAGAAGCCGCCGTAGCCCGCCCCGGTCCGGCCCTTGCACGCCGAGCTCTGCAGGACGAGCGGCCGACCGGTCAGCCCGGTCAGCGTGAACGCGACGTCGAGCGCCCACGCGCCGGGCACGGGCCGTGCGGTGAGGGTCCGCTCCTCGGCGGCGAGGACGGTGCCGTCCGGGCCGACCCAGTCGAGGGTCTCCGCGTAGCCGCCGCCGAGAGGCCGGAGCGTGCGCCGCCGCTGCCGCCCGTGGTTGCGGAGCATCGCCGGCCCCTCGCCGCGGACGTAGGTGGAGCCGCCCCAGAAGTTCGCCCCGTCGACGTCGGCGATCGCGATGCCGGCGCCGAAGTGGTGCACGTGGTCGTCCGGCTGGACCTCGGTGACGACCGTCCCGCCGAGGGTGCGGACCGGGTGCAGATGGGGCCGCGGCGCGTCGGTGGCCTGCAGGTCGCCGCGCTGGGCGTACGTGGCGACCTCCCGCCCGCCCACCGCCAGCACCGTCTCGGGCCACGGCTCGGACAGCGACCCGAGGCTGCCGGGAAAGCCCAGCTCGCCGAGGGTCTTCAGCTCCCGCGCCGCGCGCACCGCCAGGTCCTCGATGCCCGGCAGGACCAGCCGCGTGGGCTCGGTCCGGACGAACCGCCCCTCGACCGGCCGCGGGTCGGGCGCGAGCCGGATCGCGTCGACCAGCCGGGTGAAGCCGCCCGTGCGGGCGAGCGGCACCAGGAGGCCGGTGCCCTCCCGGACGTGCGCGATGAGGTTCTCGAGAAGGTCGGCCCGGCCGAAGCCCGTTCTGGCGCCGTCCATCTCGATCTCGTCGACGGTGTAGAAGAGCCTGGCCGACCGGGTCTCGCCGTGGAGGTGCAGGTAGGGCTCGGTACGCCGGTCCGCGCACAGCGAGACGGTGACGGCGATGACCGCGCCGCTCGCCAGCCGGATCCGGGCGCTGGAGGTGTCGTCGGACTCGATGGCGTTGGCGCGGTGGAGCTCCAGCTCGATGCCGGCGACCGAGTCCATCGTGTCCGCCCCGGCGACGGCGAGCGCGGAGGCCACCGCGTGGGCGAAGGGGTTGGTGAGGGCGCCGTCCACGACGTCGGCGCCGTCCAGCCTCCGGCGGCCCGCCCAGGCCGAGCGGGTGTAGTAGCCGAACGGCCGCGTCCACGCCCCGGCCACCCCGATGCCGCGGACCGGCTCGCCGAGCACGTCCCGCGCGGCGCGGACCGCCTCCGAGGCGAGCGACTGGAAGCCGACCTGGCAGGCCAGCCCCATCTCGGCCACCGCCGCGGAGATCGCCTCGAACTCCGCGGCCGACGGCGCGGGCGGCTTCTCCAGCAGCACGTGCGCGCCGGCCCGGAGCGCGGCCACCGCCAGCGGGGCATGGGTGTGGATCGGCGTGGCGATCACCGCGACCTCGGCCCCGGTCTCCCGGACCAGCACGGGCAGGTCCGCCGAGACGGGCACGCCGAGCCCCTCCGGCGGCCGGATGTCGCACACCCCGGCCAGCTCGGCCCGGCCCGCCGCGGCCAGCCGCCGGACGTTCTCCAGATGGTGGCGCCCGTGGCCGTTGACCCCGGCGACGACCACCCGCACCGGCCTCACCGCGCCCCCCGCGCCCATCGCGTCGGCGCGCCCGTCGCCCGCAGCTCCGCGCCGGCGATCTCCACCGGGGACGGCTCGGCGAGCAGGCCGAGATCGGTGAGCGCGGCATCCTCCACCAGTTCCACCATCGCCGGGTGGTGGAGCGCGAGGGCCAGCTGCCCCGACAGTTCAGTGAGCAGGTGCGGGTAGAGCGGCACGTCGAAGACGCGGGCGATCTCGGCGATGCGCAGGAACGGGGTGATGCCGCCGACCCGGACCACGTTCGGCTGGACCACGTCGCAGGCGCCGGACGCCAGCAGGTCGCGGAATCCGTGCGCGGTGGCGACGTTCTCGCCGACCGCGACCGGGGTGCCGATGCTCCGGCGCAGCTCCACGTGGGCGGCGAGGTCGTCGGCGGGCAGGGGCTCCTCGATCCAGAACAGGTCGAACGGCTCCAGCGCCCGCAGCGCCGTCCGGGCTCGGTGCAGGTCCCACCGCTGGTTCGCGTCGACCATCAGCGCCACCTCGGGACCGATGGCCTCGCGGACTGCGGCGACGCGCTCGACGTCCTCCGCGAGCGCGGGCCGGCCGACCTTGATCTTGACGGCGCGGTACCCGGCGTCCGCCCACCGCGCGGCCTGGGCGGTCAGCTCGTCCAGCGTGTAGTGGCGGTTCACCCCGCTGCCGTAGACCGGGACGCTCTCGCGCCTCGCCCCGAGGACGTCCGCAAGGGAGCGCCCGCCGCATTCCAGTTCCCACAGCGCGATATCGATCCCGGCCATCGCGATCGCGACGATGCCGGACCGGCCCGCCTCCGAGAGGTGGGCCGACAGCCTGTCCCAGACGACGCCCGGGTGCGCCGGAAGCCCGATCACCGCGTCGCGGACATCGTGTTCCAGCAGCGCCTGGACCGCGTGCAGCCCGACCCGGGGCGTCCAGCAGATCCCGGTTCCCGTCCGCCCGTCGTCCAGGGTGAGCGTGACGAACAGGACGTGGTTGCAGGGCACGTCCGGCCCCCACGGCCGGGCCAGGGGCACCGACCGCGCCGCGACCGACACATCTTTGATCATAGAGAGGCCCTCCAGGCGGTCCGGTTCAGGCGAGTTCGGTGCGCCAGCTGCGCTTGGCGGTCCAGCCGAGCAGCCGCCCGGCCTTGGCGGAGGAGAAGGCGGGGGCGGTGCCGGTGAGCGCCGCGGCGAGCTCCCGGGCCTGGGGGACGAAGCGGGGCACCAGCTCGGCGAGCGGTTCGCGGGCCAGCGCGTCGCCGGCGCCGGCGAGGAACACCTCGCCGTTGCGCTCCAGCTCCGGCAGCCGGGCGAGGAGCGCGCCGACGAGCTCGCCGGCGTCCCGGGCGTCGATGTAGTTGAACAGCGAGGTGGCGCCGATCTCGGGACGGTCGAGCCGCTCGCGGATGGAGTGCCCCGACTGGGTCGGCGCGCCCTCCCACTCCTCGGGAGCGACGACGAAGCACGGCCGGAACGCGGCCGTCCTCGTGCCGCCGCCCGCGCGGGCGAACGTCCGCACGGTCTCCTCGGCGACGACCTTGGAGAGGCCGTAGGCGTTCCAGGGCAGGGTCGGGTGGTCCTCGTCCAGCGGCAGGTAGGACGGGGTCCAGCCGGGCGCGCCGTAGCCCAGCACGGTGGGGCTGCTGGCGACGACCAGCTTCGGCACGTCGAACGCCACGGCCGCCGCGCAGACGTTGAAGGCGAGCTGGGTGTTCACCCGGAACGTCGTGGCGTCCGTCCGGCCGAACGGGACGGCGATGGCGGCGAGGTGCACGACCGCGCCGGGCCGGAAGCGTGCGATCACCGAGTAGGCCTCGCCGGGATCGGTGAGGTCGGCCGGTAGGGTGTCGGCGGCGTCCCGGGGGGTGCCAGGGGCGGGGTCGACGCCGATCACCTCGTGCCCGGCGGCGGCCAGCGTGGCGACGACGCTGCGGCCGAGCCGCCCCGCGCTTCCGGTGACGAGCACTCTGCTCACGCGCGAACTCCTCCGCTTGCTGCAATCAGTTGCAGTAAAACAATCGACCCGGCCATGGCGTTCGTCAAGTAAACCGGCTAGACCAGCGCAAACAGCCCCTGTATCGCCCTCCGTCTTGCAAACGGTTGCGTTACTATGCCTGCCATGGCAGTGACTATCCGGGACGTCGCGGACGCGTCCGGCGTCCACGTGTCGACGGTCTCGCGCACCTTCTCCGCCCCGCACATGGTGAACGCCGAGACGCGGACGCGGGTCCTCGATGTGGCGGAGCGGCTCGGCTACCGGCCCAACCGGGCGGCCCGGTCCCTCACCACGGGCCGGACCGGCAACCTCGGGCTGATCGTGGCCGACCTCGCGAACCCGTTCTTCCCCCCGCTGATCAAGGCCGCCCAGGCCACCGCCCGCGGCCAGGACTACCACCTGTTCGTCGCCGACACCGACGAGGACCCGGCCGAGGAGCAGGACCTCGTCCTCGCCTTCTCCAAGCAGGTGGACGGCATCGTGCTGTGCAGCCCCCGGCTGTCGAACAAGGCGCTCGGCAAGCTCGCCGAGACGATCCCGTTCGTCCTGGTCAACCGGCGGATGCGCGGGGTGCCGACGGTCGTCATGGACGTCGCCAGCGGCGCCCGCGCCGCGATGGAGCACCTCGCCGGGCTCGGCCACCGGAAGGTGGCCCTCGCGGCCGGGCCCGCCGGCTCCTGGACGAGCGGCGAGCTGCGCCGGGCCGTCACCGACGCGCCCGGCCTGGAGACGCTCGTCTTCGGGCCGAACGCGCCGACCGAGGAGGGCGGGCTCGCCGTCGCCGCCCAGGTGGCCGAGGCGGGGGTGACGGGCGTCCTGGCCTACAACGACCTCGTCGCGATCGGCCTCATCGCCGGCCTGGAGGAGCGGGGCGTCGCGGTTCCCGGGGACGTCAGCGTGATCGGCGTCGACGACAGCATCACCGGGCGCATGCACCGGCCGAAGCTCACCACGGTCGCGATGCCCACGGCCGACGCCGGGCGGCTCGCCGTCGACCTGCTCATCAAGCCGATGAGCGCGGCCACCGTCCTGGAGACCCACCTCGTGGTCCGCGACTCCACCGCTCCCCCGGCGGCCTCCCCATGAGACCGCGCGGCACCGTCGCTCACCGCCTCCGATCCGGCCTTGCCGATGATGCAATCGGTTGTAGTAATGGGCCTACAGCCGGAACACATCTGGCAACCACCCCGCAGCGCAGGGCCGTTATCTAGCTGGGCTTATATGACGGTGCCCTGATGATGATCGTGAGGAATCTCACTGCAAAGGGTTGACGTCATCGCCGCGGTGGCTATAAGAAAGCGCTATCTCACTCACCCCACTCACCGAAGGGCCAGTGATGACGCTGAGGCCCGCGGCGGCCGCCCCGGCGACGGAGGCGGCCGGGACCCCGGTCACGTCGTCCGGGCGGAAGGGCGGGCGCCGCCCCCGCCGCCGCAAGAGCTCCCGAGCGCGTTCGCAGGCGTGGGCCGCCTACCTGTTCCTGGCCCCGTGGTTCCTCGGCCTGTTCGTCATCACGCTCGGCCCGATGATCGCCTCGTTGTACCTGTCCTTCACCGACTACAGCCTGCTGTCCGAGGCCCACTGGGTGGGCCTCGACAACTACGACAAGATGTTCACGGTCGACGACCGGTACATGAACTCGCTCAAGGTGACGACCACCTACGTCGTCGTCTCGGTCCCCCTGCAGCTCGCCTTCGCCCTCGCGCTGGCCATGGCGCTGGACAAGGGGCTGCGCGGGCTGTCGTTCTACCGGTCGGTCTTCTACCTGCCCTCGCTGCTCGGCGGCAGCGTGGCGATCTCGATCCTGTGGCGGAAGATCTTCGGGGTCGACGGGATCGTCAACACGTTCCTCGGCTGGTTCGGCTACGAGGGGCAGGGATGGGTCACCAGCCCCGACACCGCGCTCTGGACGCTGATCGTCCTGCACGTCTGGACGTTCGGCGCCCCGATGGTCATCTTCCTGGCGGGGCTCCGGCAGATTCCGCAGACCCTGTACGAGGCGGCCCGGGTCGACGGCGCCGGCCGGATCCGGCAGTTCCGCTCGATCACGCTGCCGCTGCTCACGCCGATCATCTTCTTCAACGCCGTGCTGGAGGTGATCAAGTCATTCCAGTCGTTCACGCAGGCGTTCGTCATCAGCGACGGCAACGGCGGACCGGTCGACTCGACCCTCTTCTACACGCTGTACCTCTACATCAAGGGCTTCAAGAACTACGAGATGGGCTACGCGGCCGCCATGGCGTGGGTGCTCCTGCTCATCATCGGGGCCCTGACCGCCGTCAACTTCCTCATGTCTCGATTCTGGGTCTTCTATGGCGACGAGAAGTAAGCGCGTGCCGGTCCTGTTCCGGCCCGCCTCGCGGCTGACCAGGCACGTCCTGCTGATCGCGTTCGGGCTGTTCATGCTCTACCCGCTGCTGTGGATGGTCTCCAGCTCGTTCAAGCCCGAGGAACTGATCTTCCGGGAGCCCGGCCTGGTCCCCTCGGAGGTGACCGGCGAGAACTACGGCGGCGGCTGGGACGCGCTCAAGCACTCCTTCGGCTACTACCTCTGGAACTCCGCGGTCATCACCGGACTGGCGGTGGCCGGCAATCTGCTCGCCTGCTCGCTGGCGGCGTACGCGTTCGCGCGGCTGGAGTTCCCGTTCAAGAAGCTCTGGTTCGCCATCATGCTGGGCTCGATCATGCTGCCGCACCATGTGACGGTCGTACCGCAGTACATCATGTTCAACAAGGTCGACTGGATCAACACGATCTGGCCGATCGTGGTGCCGAAGTTCCTGGCCACCGACGCGTTCTTCATCTTCCTGATGGTGCAGTTCATCCGCACCCTCCCCCGCGAGCTGGACGAGGCGGCGGCGATCGACGGCGCGGGCCACTGGCGCACGTTCCTGCTGGTCGTGATGCCGCTGTGCGTGCCCGCGCTGGCCACTACGGCGATCTTCACGTTCATCTGGACGTGGAACGACTTCTTCACCCAGAACCTCTACCTGACCAATTCCGACAGGCTCACGGCTCCGGTCGCGCTGCGCCAGTTCCTCGATTCGAGCGGCGAGTCGTCCTGGGGGCCGATGTTCGCGATGTCGATCGTCTCGCTGGGCCCGATCTTCGGTTTCTTCCTGGCCGGCCAGAAATATCTCGTCCGAGGAATGTCGACCACCGGTCTCAAATAGCGCCTCTCCACCCCCGTCCCCCGGAGGTACAGCACATGAAACGCATCCTGGCGGCCACCGCCGCCGCCCTGGTCGCGGTGTCGGCCACCGCCTGCGGAAGCGGCGGCGGCGATTCCGGTGACGAGAACCAGATCGTCTTCTCCTACTGGGGCAGCGACTCCCGGCAGAAGCTGACCGAGGCCGCCATCGCCAAGTTCGAGGAGAAGAACCCGTCGATCAAGGTCGAGGGCGACTTCTCCGACTTCGACAGCTACTACGAGAAGCTCGCCACCAAGACCGCGGCCGGGGACGCGCCGGACGTCATCTCCATCGAGATCCGCGCGCTGGCGGAGTACTCCGGCCGGGGCACCATCGCCGACCTGACCGGCAAGATCAACACCACCGACCTCGACCAGAGCGTCCTCAAGGCGGGCCAGGTCGGCGGCAAGCAGTACGCGATCCCCACCGGCGTCAACGCCTTCCCGATGATCGTCAACAGGAAGGCCGTGGCGAAGGGCGGCCAGAAGGTCCCCGACGACACGACCTGGACCTGGGACGACTACATCGCCCTCTCCCAGAAGATCACCGAAGAGAACGGCGGCAAGCCCTGGGGCACCGAGTACAACGAGAACCCGGCGTTCCTCCAGATCTACGCCGCCCAGCGGGGCGAGCCGTTCTACAAGGACGGGAAGCTCGGCGTCTCGGAGCAGACCGTCAAGGACTGGTGGGCGCTGCTGCAGAAGATCATCGACACCAAGGCGGGACCGGGCGCCGCCAAGATGCTGGAGACCGGCACCAAGCCCGACCAGGCCCTGCTCGTCACCAAGGAAAGCGCTTTCGGCAGCTGGTGGAGCAACCAGCTCGACGCGCTGACCAAGGGCTCCGGTGAGGAGCTCGACCTGCTGCGCATGCCGAGGATCCCGGGCGCCGCCACCTCCGGCATGTTCCTGCAGCCGGCGATGTACTACACGATCTCGGCCCGGACCGAGAAGACCGCCGCCGCCCAGAAGTTCGTCGACTTCCTGGTCAACGACCCGGACGCGGGCGCCATCCTGCTCAGCGACCGCGGCCTGCCCACCAACGCCCAGGTCATCGCCGCGATCAAGGACAAGCTGACCCCGGCCGACCGGAAGGTGCTGGCCTTCATGGAATCGATCAAGAACGATCTCAGCCCGGTGGTCGTCCCGCCGAAGGGCGCGACGGAGATGGAGGACATCCTCAAGCGCGCCACCGACTCGGTGCTGTTCAAGAAGGCCACGCCCGACGCGGCGGCCAAGACCTTCATCACCGAGGCGAACAACTCCCTGTCCCAGTGATCCCGTGACGTGCCGTGCGGCCCCCAGGCGGCCGGGCCGCACGGCACCCCGCCACCCTGGAGTCCCGCACCATGCGATACGCCTTCGTCGGGCTCGGCCACCGGGCGCAGATGTACGTCGACGCGCTGCTCGGAGCGTGGCGCGACACCGGTGAGATCGTCGCGCTCTGCGACCCCAACCGGACGCGCCTCGGCTACTACCTCGACCGGATCGGCCGCGCCGTGCCGTGCTTCACGCCCGAGGAGTTCGGGAAGGCGCTCGACCTCGCCGACGCCGTCGTGGTCACCACCGTCGACGCCGCCCACGCCGGCTACGTCCTCGCCGCCCTCGACGCCGGCAAGGACGTCGTCGTGGAGAAGCCGCTGTGCACCACGGCCGAGGACTGCGCGGCGATCCTCGCGGCGGCCGAGCGCGGCGCCGGGCGGCTCGTCGTGACGTTCAACTACCGGTACTCGCCGCGCAACAGCGCCGTCCGGCGGCTGATCGCGGACGGCGCGATCGGCGACGTCACGTCGGTGCACTTCTCGTGGGCGCTGGACACCATCCACGGCGCCGACTACTTCCGCCGCTGGCACCGGGACAGGGCGAACTCGGGCGGGCTGCTGGTGCACAAGGCCGCCCACCACTTCGACCTGGTCAACTGGTGGATCGCCGACGCCGCCGCCTCGGTCTACGCGCAGAGCTCCCTGCGCTTCTACGGCGCCGCCAACGCCCGCGCCCGCGGCCTCACCGACCGTCCCGCCCGCGCCCGGAACGCGCCGGGACTCGGCACGGACCCGTTCCTGCTGGACCTGTCCGCCGACCCACGGCTGAAGCGCCTCTACCTCGACGCCGAGCACGAGGACGGCTACGTCCGCGACCAGGACGTGTTCGGCGAGGGGGTGACCATCGACGACAACATGGCGGTCCTCGTCCGCTACGAGCGCGGCGCGCTGCTCACCTACTCACTCAACGCCCACGCGCCCGCCGAGGGCTATCACGCGGTCTTCAACGGCACCGCCGGGCGGCTGGAGCTGGACGTCGTCGAGCGGGCGTGGACGCCGCCGCACGCGGCGATCGACCCGACGGCGGCCGGCAAGGAGCACGCCGCCGGAGCGTCCGAGCGGCTGGTCCTGCACCGGCACTGGCGCGAGCCGGAGGAGATCCCCGTCCAGGGCGGCGCGGGCGCGCACGGCGGCGGCGACGCGCTGCTGCTCGACGACGTGTTCCGCGGCCCGGCGGACGACCCGCTCGCCCGCCAGGCGGGGCACCGCGCGGGCGTCGCGAGCGTGATGATCGGCGTCTCCGCCGGGCTGTCCGCGGCGGCCGGAGCCCCCGTCGCCCTCGCCGACGGCGGCACGCGCCTGGCCGGCTGATGCCCGGGGAGTTCTCGGGGCCTGGCGGAGATCGCCGCACGCCAGCGCGTCCTGTTCCCTCCGCCGGACCCGGACGCGAGAGAGCCCGACCGGTACGACCGCGCCGCCCGCGCCCCGGCCCCGCTGCTGGTGCTCTACGCCGCCGCGGGTCCCCTTTAAGTCCGCTTTCGCCCCCGCCTGTTGTGATCGTCGCGTGCCGCCCCCACGGCGGGCGGCCGGACGACGAAGGGGGAGGAGCATGGCGCTCCGCCGACGCACGAAGCTGCTCGTCATGGCGGCGGGACTGGCCGGGGCCGGCACGGTGGCCGCCGGCGGCGCCGCGATGGCCGATCCCGGGCCGGAGCCGGTCCGCACCCGGTTCCAGATCGTCGAGTACCAGGCGCACGGGACCGCCGGCGCGCCCGGCACCGACTGCCCGGACAAGACCACTCGGAGCGTGGCCGAGGGCACGAAGTGAGCGGCGGCCTCGACGCCGCCCGCGTCCGGCCGGCGGCGAGCACCCTGGCCGAGCGGGCCCTGTTCGAGGTCAAGCGGGTCATCGTCGGCCAGGACCACATGCTGGAGCGGATGCTCGTGGCGGTCCTGGCCGGCGGCCACTGCCTGCTGGAAGGGGTGCCGGGCGTCGCGAAGACGCTCGCCGCGCAGACGCTCGCCACGGTCGCGGGCGGCTCGTTCGCCCGGCTCCAGTTCACGCCGGACCTGGTGCCCGCCGACATCGTCGGCACCCGCATCTACCGCCCGTCCACCGAGAGCTTCGACATCGAGCCCGGCCCGGTGATGGCCAACGTGGTGCTGGTGGACGAGATCAACCGCGCGCCCGCCAAGGTCCAGTCGGCGCTGTTGGAGGTGATGGGCGAGCGGCAGGTCAGCATCGCCGGGCGGACGTTCCCGGTGCCCTCGCCATTTCTGGTGCTGGCCACGCAGAACCCGATCGAGTCCGAGGGGGTGTACCAGCTGCCCGAGGCGCAGCGCGACCGGTTCCTGCTGAAGATCGACGTGGAGTACCCGACCGAGGCGCAGGAGCTGGCGATCGTCTACCGCATGGGGACGCGCCCGCCGACCGCGAACCCGATCCTCGGCACCGCCGAGGTGGAGGCGCTGCGGGAGGCGGCGGCGGACGTGTTCGTGCACGACGAGGTGGCGCGGTACGCGGTCCGCCTCGTGGCGGCCACCCGCGACCCCGCCGGCCACGGCGTGCCGAAGCTCGCCGGGATGCTGGCCTACGGCGCGGGGCCGCGCGCGACGCTCGGGCTGATCGCGGCCGGGCGCGCGCTGGCGCTGCTGCGCGGGCGGGAGTACGTACTGCCGGGCGACGTGCGGGACCTGGCCGGGGACGTGATCGCCCATCGCCTGGTGCCGTCGTTCGACGCGCTCGCCGACGGCGTCGGCGCGCGGCCGATGGTCGACGCGATCGTCGCCGCGGTGCCCGCACCGCGGATCGCGCCGGCCGAGGCCGTTGAGGGGGACGGCGGCGAGGGCCTCGGCGGCGAGGACGTCCCGGCGCACCCTGACGGCGGCGAGGGCAGGGCCGCATGAACGGCCCCGGCCTGCGCGACCTCGCGCCGGAGCAGGCGCTGCGCCGCCTGGAACTGACCGTCACGAGGCGCCTGGACGGCCTGCTGCAAGGCGACCACCTGGGCCTGCTCCCCGGACCGGGCTGGGAGCCCGCGGAAGGGCGCGAGTACGTCGCCGGCGACGACGTGCGCGCCATGGACTGGAACCTCACCGCCCGCATGACCGCGCCGCACGTCCGCGACCGGGTCGCCGACCGGGAGCTGGAGACCTGGGTGCTGGTCGACGCCACGGCGAGCATGGACTTCGGGACCGGGCGGCTGGAGAAGCGCGACCTCGCGGTGTTCGCCGTCGCCGCGGCCGGGTTCCTGACCGAGCGGACGGGCAACCGCCTGGGCGCCCGGATCGTCCGCGACGGCGGCACCCGCCACCTCCCGGCCCGGACCGGGCGGGCGCACCTGCTCGCCCTGCTCGGCACGCTGCTGGCGGAGCCGCGCGGCGCGGCCGGCCGCGCCGCGCCGTCCCTCGGCGCGGGCGCCGACCTGCTGCGGCGCACCGGGCCCCGGCGGCGCGGGCTGATCGTCGTCGTCTCCGACTTCCTGGAGGAGGCGAGCGAGTGGGAGCGCCCGCTGCGGCTGCTCGGCGCGCGCCACCAGCTCCTCGCCGTCGAGGTCGTCGACCCGCGCGAGCTGGCGCTCCCCGACGTCGGCATGCTCACCCTCGTCGACCCCGAGACCGGGCGCCGGCGCGAGGTGCCGACGGCGAGCCGCCGCCTGCGCGAGCGGTACGCCGCCGCCGCGGCGCGGCAGCGCGAGGAGATCGCAGCGGGGCTGCGCCGGGCGGGCGCGGCGCACCTGCGGCTGCGGACCGACGGCGACTGGGTGCGCGACCTGGTGCGGCACGTCCTGGCGCAGCGGCGGGTCGCGCTGGCCGCGCCTGCTCCCCCGCCGCCCCCGGCTGGAGGAGCGGCATGAACTTCCTCGATCCGGTCCGCCTGTTGCTGCTGCTGGCGCTGCCCGTCCTCGTCGCCGCGTACGTGGTGATGCAGGTGCGGCGCGGCAGGTACGCGGTGCGCTTCACCAACCTGGCGCTGCTCGACAAGGTCGCGCCCGCTCGGCCGGGGTGGCGCCGCCATGTCCCGGCGGCGGCGTTCCTGCTGATGCTGGGCCTGTTCGTCACCGGCTTCGCGCGTCCCACCGCGGACGTCCGGGTGCCGCGCGAGCAGGCGACGATCGTCCTGGCGCTCGACGTCTCCCACTCCATGCAGGCCACGGACGTCCAGCCGACCAGGCTGGAGGGGGCGAAGCGGGCCGCCCGCACGTTCCTGGACCAGGTGCCGGACCGCTTCAACGTCGGCCTCGTGTCGTTCTCGGGATCGGCGTCGGTGATCGTCGCGCCGACCACCGACCGCCAGGCCATGCGCACCGGCATCGACGGGCTGCGCCTCGGGCCGCGCACCGCGATCGGCGAGGGCCTGCTCGCCTCCCTGGACTCGATCGCCGGGTTCGGCGCGCAGTTCGGCGAGGAGGAGGCGCCGCCGGCGCACGTCGTCCTGCTCTCGGACGGGACGAACACCGCCGGGCGGACCCCCGAGGAGGCCGTCCAGCGCGCCACGCAGGCCCGCGTGCCCGTGTCGACGATCGCCTACGGCACCCCGGAGGGCGTCATGTACCAGAACGGGCAGGCGATCCCGGTGCCGGTCGACGGGCCGGCGCTGGAGCGGCTGGCGCGGGACGCCGGCGGGCGCCACTACCAGGCCGCGTCCGGCGAGGAACTGCGCGGCGTGTACGAGGACATCGGCAGCAGCATCGGCTACCGCGTCGAGCGGCGGGAGATCTGGACCTGGTTCGTCGCCGCGGGCCTGCTCCTCTCGTGCGCGGTCGCCGCGGGGTCCCTGCTGTGGTTTTCGCGGCTCCCGTGAACGAACCGCAGAGCGGCGGAGTACTGAACGGTGAGAGAGAGCGTGGAGGAGAGCCCCATGAGTTATCCACCGCAAGCCGACCCCCGGTACGGCGGTAGGCACGACACCCTTCGGTACGACCTCGGCGACGACGCCCGGTTCGGGCTGGGCGAGCCGCGCGGCCCCGACTTCCGGTCTCCTCCGCCCCCTCGTACGTGGCCGCCGGACGAGGCGTTCACGCGCCCCGCGCCGCGCGACCCGTGGGCGCTGCCGGACTACGGCGAGGACCGCCGCGACCGCGGCGGGCGCTCCGGCCGCGCGGTGGTCGCGGCCGTGCTCGCCGCGCTGCTGGCCGGGGGCCTGGCCGGCGGCGTCGCCGGACGCGTCACCGCCGGCGACCCGGCGTCCACCGCGCTCTCGCAGTCCGGCGCCGGCCCGGTGAACGGCGGGACCGGCGACCTCAGCGAGGTGGCGGCGCGGGTCCAGGCGAGCGTGGTGTCGATCGAGGTGCGGTCGGGGAACGGGCGCGGCACCGGCTCGGGGTTCGTCATCGACCGGCAGGGGCACGTGCTGACCAACGCGCACGTCGTCGAGGACGGCGGCCAGGTCACCGTGACGCTGGCGGACCGGCGCCGGATCCCGGCGCGGGTGACGGGCGCCGACCCCGCCCTCGACCTGGCGGTGCTGGCGATCCCGGCCGGGCAGAGCCCGGCGCCGCTGGCGTTCGGCCGGTTCGCCGACGTCCGGGTCGGCGACCCGGTGCTCGCGCTCGGCTCCCCGCTCGGGCTGCAGGGGACGGTCACCGGCGGCATCGTCAGCGCGCTGAACCGCGAGGTGCGCATCGGCGACGGCGGGGCGAGCACCGCGCTGCAGACCGACGCGTCGATCAACCCGGGCAACTCCGGCGGGCCTCTGGTCAACGCGCGCGGCGAGGTCGTCGGCGTGAACACGGCGATCGCGACGCTGATGCGCGGCGGGGGCGGCGGCTCCATCGGCATCGGGTTCGCGATCCCCGCGGACAGGGCGCGGCAGGGGGCCCAGCGGCTCGCCCGCTGAGGCCGCCGGCCCGCGTACGGTCGTAGCGAGGGCCTGCGGGCCCGCACTGCCAGGAAGGGGGCGGTCCGGATGCGGGTGCTGGTGGTCGAGGACGAGGAGGACCTGGTCGAGGCGCTGCGGTACGGGCTCGTGCGCGCCGACTACGCGGTCGACGTCGCGGGCGACGTCGAGGAGGCCACGCAGAAGCTCTACGCCTCCGCCTACGACCTGATGATCCTCGACCTCAGCCTGCCCGACGGCGACGGCTTCGACCTGTGCCGTGCCGTCCGCCGCGGCCGGCTGGCCGGCGAGAGCGGCCCGGACCTGCGCATCCTGATGCTGACCGCGCGGGACCGCCTCGCCGACCGGGTCCGCGGCCTGGACGAGGGCGCCGACGACTACCTGGTCAAGCCGTTCGCGTTCCCCGAGCTGCTGGCCCGCGTCCGGGCGCTGCTGCGGCGCGACAGCGGCGGCGGCTCGGCGGTGTGGACGGTCGGCGACCTGCGGCTCGACACCGGGCGGCGGGAGGTCTTCCGCGGGGACCGGCTGCTGCGGCTCACGCCCAAGGAGTACGCCGTGCTGCGCTACCTGATGAGCCGCCCCGGCCAGGTCGTGTCCGCGGAGGAGCTGCTGGAGCACGTCTGGGACGAGAACGCCGACCCGTTCACCAACACCGTCCGGGTCACCGTGGGGACGCTGCGCCGCAAGCTCGCCGCGCCGGACGAGGAGCAGGTCATCGAGACGGTCGTCCGCCACGGCTACCGCCTCCGCGAGAACGGCGCGGTCGCGGCGGCGGCCGGGGAGCGGGGGCCGGCGTGAGCGTCCACTCGATCCGGTTCCGGCTGACGGTCATGTACTCGACGCTGCTGTTCGTCCTCGCGGCCGTCATGCTGGGCGGCGTCTACCTGGCCGTGGCGCGCAGCACCGGCGCCCAGCCGATCACCAAGACGTTCAACGCCGAGAAGATCGTCCAGATGCCGGACGGCAGCCAGCAGAGCCTCGGCCAGGTCGAGGTCGTCAAGGTGCAGCACGTCGAGCAGGCCGTCAACTACGAGACGCAGCAGACCATCAAGCACTACTCGCTCATCATGCTGGGCGGTCTGTTCGTGGCGAGCCTCGGCATCGGCTGGGTGCTGTCGGGGCGGGCGCTGAAACCCGTCGGGGCGATCGCCCGCGCCGCCGAGGAGATCCAGGCGACCGACCTGTCCCGCCGGATCCGGCTGGCGGGGCCACGGGACGAGCTGCGCTACCTCGCCGACACCATCGACTCCATGCTGGACCGGCTCGACTCGGCGTTCCGCGCCCAGCGCCGGCTGATCGACGACGCCTCGCACGAGCTGCGCAGCCCGCTGGCGATCATCCGGGCGAACGTGGACACCGTGCTCAGCGAGCCCGACGCCGGCGCCGAGGACCGCCGCCGCGCCGTCCAGGTGGTCGACCGCGCGACCACCCGGATGACGCGGCTGGTGGAGGACCTGCTGGCCACCGCGCGCCGGTCGGCGCCCGCCCTCGACGACGCCGACGTCGACCTCGGGCTCGCGGCGCGCGAGGCGGCCGAGGAGTTCGACCCGCTCGCCGCGGCCCGCGGGCTGACGATCGAGCGCCGGCTGCGGGACGGGCTGCCGATGATCGGCGACCACGACGCGCTGCGCCGCGCGGTGGGCAACCTGCTGTCCAACGCGGTGCGGCTGGCGCCCGCCGGCACCGCGATCACGGTCGCCGCCGACCGGTCCGGCGGGTGGCAGTGGATCGCCGTCCGCGACGCCGGGCCCGGCATCCGCGCCGAGGAGCAGGACCGGGTGTTCGACCGGTTCTGGCGCGGGACGGAGTCGCGCCGCTCCCGGGACCGCCGCACGGGCCTCGGGCTGGCGATCGTGCGGAGCATCGCGGAAGCGCACAACGGGCACGTCCGGCTGTTCTCCGAACCGGACGCCGGCGCCACCTTCGTCCTGTGGTTCCCGGTCTCCGCCGACGGCACCAGCACGACCGCACCGCCCGCCACCGACCCCCTCGCCGTGGACGCCACCCACTCCGGCGGTTAGATCCCCCGGACGGCCGCGATGGTGAAGGGGATCTCCGGGGTGCCCTCGCCCAAGGGGCCGCCCTTGTCGAACTGCGAGCGGACGACGTAGAGGGTTCCGCCGCGGCGGACGAGCGTCGTCGGGACCTGGAGGGACGGGTCCGCCAGCGTGCGCTCCAGGCGGGCCCGGGTCCCGTCGGCGGTGACACGCCAGCGGGTGACCTCGTTGTCGAGGTTGTCGGCCGTCCAGAGCCGGCCGTGCTGGAGGTCGAGCCCGTCGGTGTTGTGCATGTCGCCGCCGGACAGGGCGACCTTGCGGACGGCGCCGGTCTGGACTCCTGTGGGGGGACGACCCCCCACGCCCCCCGACGGCCCCCTCCGCTCCGCTGGCGCTCCGCTCCGGGAACCGGACTGGATGTCCAGCCGGTAGAGGTCTCCGCCGAGCATGTCGCCGGTGAGGAGGAACCGGCCCGCGGGGTCGGCGACGATGCCGTTCAGAGTGAAGTCGCCGGGCTTGTGGGGTTCGAGGACGCCGTCCAGGTCGAAACGGACGGTCAGCGCGGCGCTCCCTCCCCGGGCGTCCGCCAGGTCTTGGGGCGTGACCTGGTAGACCACCGCGCGGGTCGTGTCGGTCAGGTAGGCGCCGCCGTCCGGGGCGATGGCGAGGTCGTTGACGAACCGGGCCTCGTCGCCGGGGACGGTGAACCGCGCCAGGAGGCGCCGGCTCCGCGTGTCGTAGACCGCGACGCCGGACGTGGAGTCGATCACCCACAGCCGTCCCGCCCGGTCGACCTTGATCCCGTTGGCGGTGCGGCGGCCGTCCGCGCCCGGCGGGAGGAACACCTCGGCCACGCGGCGGCCGGGACGCATCCTGTAGACGGTGCCGTCCTGGAACGACCCGGCGTACAGGGTGCCGTCGCGCGGATCGGCGGCGATGCCCTCGGGGTACACGCGGTCGCCCGGCAGCACGTACGCCGTGGAGATCGACGGCCGGTGCTCGCGAGCGGCCGCCGGCGAAGCCAGGGACGCGGCGAGGGCGGTGGCGGCGGCGGCCACCCGGCTCACCGCCGAGGGCGAGGCGGTGCTGCGGGCCGCCGACGACCGCGCGGTCCGGGTCGAGCGGGGGCTCGCGGCCGAGTTCACCGACGCCGAACGGGAGACGCTGGTCGAACTGCTGGGCCGGTGCATCGGCTTCCTCGAAGCCGCCCGGTCCGCCCCCGGCGGCTGAGACACTCCCCGGGGTACCGACAACGGGAGGAACCATGGGCGACGGGATCGAGCACGACAGGTCGAGCCAGCTCAAGCAGATCGAGAGCGGGCTGCTGCCCGGCGAGCAGATCATCGCCGTCTACGACGCCATCGGCGCCGGCACCGGGTTCATCGGCCTCACCGACCGGCGCGTGATCATCCAGGACAAGAGCTTCGCCGGCAAGCGGTACGCGATCACCAGCGTGCCCTACTCCAAGATCACCTCAGTGAGCGTGGTCAGCAACAAGTCGTGGGCCGGGTCCTACTTCTCCACCGGGTCGATCGCGATCAACGTCGGTACGCACACCTACGAGGTCGAGTTCCGCGGCGCCGACAAGAGCCACCACGTGCACAACGTGATCCTGCAGTACATCTCGCGCTGATCCCGCCGCGGGTCAGGCGATGACCCTGGTGGTGGAGCCGGCGCGGTCCTTGGTGACGCGGAGCTGCGCGGGGACGCGGGCGCGCAGTTCCGCGACGTGGCTGACGATGCCGACCGTCCGGCCGCCGTCGCGCAGGCCGTCGAGGACGTCCATGACCTCGTCGAGCGTCTCCTCGTCGAGCGTGCCGAAGCCCTCGTCGACGAACAGGGTGCCGATCTCGGTCCCGCCCGCCTCGGCGGTGACGACGTCGGCGAGGCCGAGGGCGAGGGACAGCGAGGTGATGAACGACTCGCCGCCCGACAGCGTCACCGGGTCGCGCTCCAGGCCCGTCCAGGCGTCGGCGACCCGCAGGCCGAGGCCGCCGGCGCCCTTGGTGCGGTCGCCCGCCGCCTTCTCGGTGGTGTGGACGAGGGCGTACCGGCCCCCCGACATCCGGCGCAGCCGCTCGTTCGCCGCGGCGACCACCTGTTCGAGGCGGGCCGCCAGCACGTACGCCGACAGCGCCATCGCGCGCCGGTTCGCCGCGTGCTTGCCCGACGCCAGGCCGGCCAGCCGCTCCGCCGCCTCGTACCGCCGCGCGGCCGGACGCCACGCCCGGACCGCCCCGTCCAGCTCGGCGCGCAGCTCGGCGAGGCGGTCGCAGCGGCGCCGGGCCCGGGCGGCGGCGTTCGCGGCCTCGGTGTGCGCGGCCTCCGCGCCGGCCACCGCCGCCTCCAGGGCCGGCAGGTCGGGGGCGGGCTCGGCGGCGGCCGCCTTGAGCGCCGGGTCGCCGAGCAGGGCGCGGACCTCGGCCTCCTCGTCGTCGAGCCGCCGGATCTTGTCGCGCAGGTCGCCCTGGTCCTCGTCCGGGAGCACGGCGGCGAGGACCTCCTCGGGGGTGCGGAACCCCTGCTCCTCACCCCCCTGCCTGGCCTTCGCCCGCGCGGCGGCCAGCTCCTCGTCGGCACGCGCGTACACGCGCAGCGCCTCGACGGCCTCGGCGAGCGCGTCGGCCTCCCCGCCCAGCCGGGCGATGCGCGCCTCCAGCGTCGGGTCGTCGCCGCGCGCCTCGTCCAGCTCCGCGGCCAGCCGGTCCTGCTCGGCGGCCAGCTCCCCGTCCTGGACGCGGTTCGCGGTGAGGTCGCGCGACACCCGCTCGTGCTCGGAGCGGACCTGGTCGAGTTCCCGCTCGTGCCGGTGAAGGGCCGCCTCCAGGCGTTCGGCCTCCGCCGCGCGGGCCTTCGCCGCCTCCCACTCCCGCTCCGCGCCGGCGAGCTCGGCCGCGAGAACACCGACGGCCGTCTCCCCGGCGATCTCCAGGAGCGTGTCGCGCTCGGTGCGCAGCTCCCCGACGAGCGTCCCGGCCCGCTCCCGGGCCTCCTGGGCCTCGTCGGCCTCCGCCTGCGCCCCGTCCACCTGCTCCTCGGTCGGGATCACGGCGAGCGACGTGACCGGCGCCGGATGCTCGGTGGAGCCGCACACCCGGCACGGCTCGCCGTCCTCCAGTTCCTCGGCGAGGACGGCCGCCATCCCGTCCAGGCGCGCCTGCCGGAGGTCGAGGACGCGCTGCCGCGCGTCCTGCGCCGCGTCGACCGCCGCGCGGTACTCCGCCTCCGCCCCGGCGAGCCGCTCCACCACCTGGTCGCGTCGCTGTGCCGCGTCGAGCCGGCGCGCGGCCTCGTGGACGGCGGCCTCCGCCCCCGACCGCGCCGCGGCCGCGAGGTTGGCCTCCTCCAGCTCGGACCGCCGGGCGTCCACCACTCCCGGCAGCTCCGCGAGCGTCGCCGCGAGCCGCGCCTCCTCAGGCTCCAGCCGCCGCAGATCGTCCGCCAGCCTCTCCCGGTCGCGCCCGATCTGCCGGAGCCTGGCCGCGGTGCCGCGCCTGCCCTCCAGCGCCGCGGCCTCGTCCCGGCGGTCGCGCTCGGCCTTGGCGATCACGTCCTCCGGCGCCTTCGGCGGCAGCAGCGCCGCCACCCGGGACCGGGTCTCCTCGGCCCAGCGGCGCGCCCGCACGGCCTCCCCGTGCCTCACCTCGACGTCCCGCACCAGCGGCGCGACCCGGTCGGCGCGGGCGGCGGCGTCGAGGAGCGACGCGAGCCGCGACTTCTCTCCGGCGCGCTCCGCCAGCGCGTCCCGCCTGGCGAGGGCGGCGGCATGGCGGCGCTGCCGCTCGGCCAGCCCCTTCGCGTCCTCCAAGGCCACCCGCACCGTGCGCAGCGTCCCACCGACGCCCGCCGCGAGTTCCTCGACGACCACACGGACGTCCTCGTGCACGCCCCCCAGCTCCGCGGCCCACGCGGGCAGCACCGCCACCTCGCCGAACGGCTCCACCACCGGCTCCGCGCGGCGCGGCGCGGGGACCAGGGACGGCGTCTCGCGCGGCGTCGCGGCGCCGGTCGTCTCGGCGATCCGGTCCGCGATCGAGAACGACCGGGCGCCGAGCTCGGCGGCCTCCCGCCCGGTCGCCGCGCGCCGGTCGGCGAGCCACTTCTCGACCTGAGTGAACACCTCCGCCGCGAAGAGCCGCTCCAGCACCCTGCGGCGCTCGTCCGCCCCGGCCCGCAGGAACCCGGCGAACTCCCCCTGCGGCAGCATCGCCACCTGGCAGAACTGGACGGCGTTCATCCCGAGCATCCGCGACACCAGGTCACCGGCCTCGTCCAGCCGCGTGGTGAGCCCCACCCACTCCCCCCGCTCGTACTCCTCCAGGATGACCTTCGCGTGCTCGGTCGTCGTCCCGGACCCGCGCAGCTTCGGCCGCTCCCAGGCCGGCGACCGCGTGATGCGGAACCGTCGGCCCCGGATCGTCGTCTCCAGCACGACACGCGGCCCCGCCCCGGGAGGCGCATGGTCACTGCGCAGCCCCTTCACCGCGTTCCGAGCACCGGGCACCTGCCCGTAAAGCGCGAAGCACACCGCATCGAGGATGCTCGTCTTGCCCGCGCCCGTCCGCCCCTGGATGAGGAACAGCCCCGCCTCCGACAACGCGTCGAAGTCGACGACCTCCACCCCGGAAAACGGCCCGAACGCCGCAACCTCCAACCGATGCAGTCTCACCTCACGCCCTCCTGCGGTGAGAGGGGTCGGTGGCGTTGGAGGGCTGCCTGGGGGGGTTCACGCCAGGGACTCCTTGTGGCGGCAGGCCTCGAACGCCTCGTGGAGGAGGGCGCGCTCGGCGTCGGTGGCGGGGGCGCCGGTGACCTCGGCCACGAAGTCGCCCGCGATGTCGAGGTCGCTGCGTTCGCGGACGCGGTCGGTCCAGGTGCGGGTGTCGTCGGTTCCGCCGCCCTCGGGGTCGTAGCCGAGGACGAGCGTGTGCGGGAACCGGCGGCGGAGCCGTTCCATCGCGGCTGACGGGCGGTCTTCGTCGGTGAGCGTGATCTGGAGCCAGCGGTCCTCGTACTTCTCGTAGTCCGCGCCGGTGAGCAGGTCGTCGAGGCGGCCGCGGATACGGGCGATGCGGCGCGGGACGGGGGCCTCCACGAACTCCGCCGACACGCCGTCCGCGTGCAGGTCGATGAGCCAGGACCCCTTGACGTGCCGCTCCTCCGAGAACGAGTACGCCAGCGGCGAGCCCGAGTAGCGGACCCGGTCGGTGACGGGCCAGGCGCCGTGCAGGTGGCCGAGCGCGGCGTAGTCGACGCCCTCGAAGACCGATGCCGACACCTGCGACGACCCGCCGACCGAGATGTCGCGTTCGCTCTCGCTCGACTCGCCGCCGGTGACGAACGCGTGCGCCAGGACGACCGAGTGCTCCGGCCGGGTGGCGGCGTCCTCCCGGACGCGCCGCATCGCCTCGGTGAGCGCTGCGGCGTGGCTGCGTTCGTCCAGGCTCCACGGGTGGCGGACGAGTTCCGGCTCCAGGTACGGGATGCCGTAGAACGCGGCGTCCCCGATGACGACGGGCTCCCCCACGCTCGCGAAGTCGGTGCGGACGTGCACGCCGGCGGCGTCCATCAGCGCCGACCCGAACCCGAGGCGGCGCGCCGAGTCGTGGTTGCCGGCGATGAGCACCACCCGGGCGCGTTCGGCCAGCCGCCGCAGCGCCTCGTCGCACAGCCGGACCGCGTCCACCGCGGGCAGCGCCCGGTCGTAGACGTCCCCGGAGACGAGCACGCACTCGACCCGCTCCGCCGCGACCGTCTCGACCAGGTGGTCGACGAACGCCGCCTGCGCGGACAGCAGGTCCTCGCGATGGAACGATCTGCCGAGATGCCAGTCGGAGGTGTGCAGGAGTCGCATGTCGCAGCAACCATAGGCACCCCCTCCGACACATCCCGCGCAGAAACGCCGGTACGCCTCAGACGATCTTCCGGGATCGTGAGATCGCCGGTCTGCGCGCTCCCGTAAAGTTGCGACGTGAGCGAGCGTCCTTATGTGCTGCTGAGCTGCGCTATGTCCGCCGACGGCTATATCGACGACGCGACCCCCGAGCGGCTGCGGCTGTCCAGCGCGGCGGACTGGGACCGTGTCGACGCGGTGCGGGCGAGCTGCGACGCGATCCTCGCCGGCGCCGGGACGCTGCGCGCCGACGACCCCCGGCTGCTGATCCGGTCGGCGGCCCGGCGCGAACGGCGGGTGGCGCGGGGCCTGCCCGCCGACCTGACCAAGGTGACGCTGACCTGGAGCGGCGACCTGGACCCCGGCGCCCGGTTCTTCACCACGGGCGAGTCGCCGAAGCTCGTGTACGCGCCGTCCGCCACGGCGGCCGAGCTCGCCCCGCGGCTGGCCGGCGCCGCCGAGGTCATCGACGCCGGCGACCCGCTCGGGCTGCCCACGGTGCTCGGCGACCTCGCTGCCCGCGGCGTCCGGCGGCTGATGGTCGAGGGCGGCGGCGGCGTGCACACGCTGTTCCTCACGGCCGATGTGGTGGACGAGATCCAGCTCGTCGTGGCCCCGTTCTTCGTCGGCGACCCGTCCGCGCCGCGGTTCGTCCGGTCCGGGGTGTTCCCGCAGTCGCCGGAGCGGCCGATGCGGCTGGACGAGGTGACCCGCATCGGCGACCTGGCGCTGCTCCGCTACCTGATCGGGGCCGCGCGTGGATGACCTCGGCTGGCTGGCGCTGGCGTGCGACCTGGCGGAGCTGTGCCCGCCGTCCGGCACGGCGTTCTCCGTCGGGGCGGTCATCGTCGGCGCGGACGGCCGGGAGATCGCGCGCGGCTTCTCCCGGGAGAAGGACCCGCACGACCACGCCGAGGAGGCCGCCCTCGCCAAGGCCCCCGACCTCCTCGAAGGCGCGACCGTCTACAGCTCACTCGAACCGTGCGGCCACCGCGCGTCCCGCCCCCGCACGTGCGCCGAGCTGATCGTGGCCTCAGGCGCCCGCCGCGTCGTCTTCGCCTGGCGCGAGCCGGTGCTCTTCGCCGAGGGCGCCGGCGCCGAGATCCTCGCGGCGGCAGGCATCGAGCTGGTCGAACTCCCAGAACTGGCCGCCCGCGCCCGCCACCCGAACACCCACCTCCTCTGAAGCGGCGTCAGCCGAAGGTGGGGGGTACGGGTGGGGGGCCCTTGAGTTCGTGGAAGCCGGGGGTTCCGGCGACGAGGAGGGTTCCGTCCCAGAGCCGTCCCGCCTCTTCGCCGCGCGGGATCCTCGACATGACCGGGCCGAAGAACGTCTGGGCGCCGACCTCGATCACGGGTGTGCCGATGTGCGGGCCTACCTTGCCGATGCCCTCGGCCGTCGACGCGCGGATCGCGTCGTCGTGGTCCGGCACGTCGGCCGCTGCGGCGAGGGTCGTGGGCAGGCCGGCCTCGGCCAGCGCGTCCGGGAACGTCCGCGGTCCCATCTCGTCCCGCTCGTGGACGCGGGTTCCGAAGGCCGTGTAGAAGCGCCCGAGCGCCTCCTGGCCCGCCGTCCCGGCCACGGCGGCGCAGACGCGGACCGGTAGCCAGAGGTAGCCGCCGGGATCGTCCTCCGGGTCGTCGTCCCGGTCCTCGTTGAGGGCGGCCAGGCTCAGCACATGCCAGCGCGGTTCGATCGGCCGGACCGTCGCCGCCTCCAGCAGCCATCGGGAGGTGATCCAGGTGTACGGGCAGGACGGGTCGAACCAGAAATCGACAATCTGGGGCATGTCCCGGGTTATATCGGAATCAGATGAGACGCGAGTCTCATTGCTCTTGCCAACGCCCGGGGACGGCATGCGATGCTGTGCCCAAGCAAGCATTCGGTCAGCGGGAGGCACGGCAGCATGCGCGAGCACGATCGGCTGTTCATCGGCGGCGAGTGGACCGCTCCGGCCGGCACCGGCACCATCGACGTCATCTCCCCGCACACCGAGGAGGTCATCGGGAGGGTGCCCGAGGGCACCGAGGGCGACATCGACGCGGCGGTGGCGGCGGCCCGGCGCGCGTTCGACGAGGGACCCTGGCCCCGGATGTCGCCCGCGGAGCGGGCCGAGATCGTCGGGCGGCTGTCGGCGATCTACGCCGAGCGGCAGCAGGAGATGGCCGACCTCGTCACCGCCGAGATGGGGTCGCCGATCATGTTCTCGGTGTTCGGGCAGGCGGCGATCCCGCAGATGGTGCTGCAGTACTACGTCGACCTCGCCGGCACCTACGCGTGGGAGGACGAGCGGCAGGGGATGCTGGGGCCGGTCACGGTCACGCAGGAGCCCGTCGGCGTCGTCGCGGCGATCGTCCCGTGGAACGTGCCCCAGTTCACGCTGATGCTCAAGCTCGCACCCGCCCTCATCGCCGGGTGCACGGTGGTCGCCAAGCCGTCTCCGGAGACGCCGCTCGACTCCTACCTGCTCGCCGAGTGGATCCGCGAGGCCGGGCTCCCGGAGGGCGTCGTCAACATCGTCCCTGCCGGGCGGGAGGTCGGCGCCTACCTGGTCGCGCACCCCGACGTCGACAAGGTGTCGTTCACCGGCTCCACCGCGGCGGGCCGCAAGATCGGCGCGGTCTGCGGCGAGCAGCTCAAGCGGGTGACGCTGGAGCTCGGCGGCAAGTCGGCCGCGATCATCCTGGACGACGCCGACCTGGGCTCGGCCGTCGAGGGGTTCAAGCTGGCGTCGCTGATGAACAACGGCGAGGCGTGCGCCGCGCAGACCCGCATCCTCGCGTCCCGGCGCCGGTACGACGAGGTGGCCGACGCGCTCGCGACGATGGTCGGGGGCCTGAACGTCGGCGACCCCGCCGACTACGGCACCGAGATCGGCCCGCTGGTCGCCCAGCGCCAGCAGGAGCGGGTGGAGAACTACATCCGCATCGGCCAGGACGAGGGCGCCAAGCTGATCACCGGCGGCCTGGACCGGCCGCACGACCGCGGCTGGTACGTGGCCCCGACCGTGTTCGGCGACGTCGGCAACGACATGCGCATCGCCCGCGAGGAGATCTTCGGCCCGGTGCTGGTCCTCATCCCCTACGAGGACGAGGACGACGCCGTCAGGATCGCCAACGACAGCGACTACGGCCTCGGCGGGTCGGTCTGGACGTCCGACGTCGACCACGGCGTCGACGTCGCCCGCCGGATCCGCACCGGAAGCTGCGGCGTGAACATGTACACCCTCGACCCGAACACCCCGTTCGGCGGCTACAAGAACAGCGGCCTCGGCCGCGAACTCGGCCCCGAGGGGCTGCACGCCTACCTGGAGCACAAGTCCATCCCCCATCCGGCCCCCGCCGGCTGACTCCGCCGACCACCCCTCAAGCGGCACCCATCCCCACTGGTCCCTCGGCGCGGCGACGCCAGTCCATAGGGCGGCGCGCGCTGCGGCGGGGTGTCGTCGATTCCACGTTGGGGGCGCGGGGGCCGTACCGTAGTGCGCCGTGTCCCCCACCTCCGAGAACGCACCGGCCAGTCTCGACGACGTTCTGGTCGGCGAGGCCGTGCTGGGCGTGTACCGGCAGATGTTCGCCGCGCTGGCCCGCGACAGCGGGGCCGTGGTCGACGACCCGGAGCTGGTGGACGTCGCCGAGACGCTGCTCGCCGCCTTCGCCGATGCGGGTGAGGACGGGCTGAGCCGCGAGCAGATGCGGTACGTCTGCCGGCGGTACCCGGCCGAGGTGTTCGAGAACCGGCTGCGGGTGCTGAAGGGGCTCGGCGCCGTCCGCGAGGTGTTCCCCAAGCCGAACCAGCTGCGCTACCGGGCGTCGTTCACCAGCGTGGTCGGGTTGATGTTCGTCCGCCGGATGATGCTGGACGGCGGCCAGAGCGAGATGCACCGGCTGCTCGCGCTGGAGCAGCTCAACGTGGCCGACCCCCGCATGACGCCCGAGCAGGCCCGGGACGGCGCGGACGGTCTCGCCCGCGCCTTCCGGCTGTGGAGCGTCGAGCTGGTCACGTTGACGAACGGCACCATCGAGGAACTCCGCGAGCAGGCCCCGAAGCTGTGGGGCACCGAGGAGATCCTGCTGCGCGCCGAGCGGCTGCACGGCGCGATCCTGCGCCGCTGGCCGCAGCTCGACCGCACCTGCACCGACCTGCGCGCCGCCATCTACGCCTACGGCGACGCGTCCAGGCGGGCCGCGGCGCGGCTGTCGGACTCGGCGGGCACCACCCGGAACCTGACCCTCCTGCCGCCGGAGACCTGGCGGACCTTCACGCGGACGGCGTCCCGCGAGGACCTCGCCGCGGTGCTGGACGGGTTCGTCTTCGACGCGGCGGCGCCGTGGCACGAGCCGTCCGCGGTGGTCACCGCCGTGGAGGACGGCCCGCGCGCCACGCCGCCCCGCCCGGCCCCGCCGCGCCCGTCCGTGCCCGACCCCGGCCTGTCGGGCGACACCGGTTCGGACACGGCGGCGGTCGAGCGGCTCCGCGGCATCGCCGAGCAGATCCTCCGCGGCGCGGACCGGGTCGCGGTCGAGGAGGTTCTCGCCCAGGACTGGACGACCGCGCGCCGCGTGCTGGCCGACCTGTCGTCGGCGCATCTGCATCCGGAGCTCCCCTATCGACTCACCTGGTCGGACGGCCTGACCGTGCGCCCCGAGGGCACCCCGACCTGGGTGTCGCCGGGTTGGTTCGAGAGGACGGGCGCGTGACCGTCGACCCGCACGTGCTGGCCCGCGCACGCGCACGCGTGCTGGGCGGGCCGTCCGTCTCCGCGTCCGATCCCGTCCCGCCGGGGCTGGCGGCGGCGACGGACGGCACCCGCGTCTGGCTGCTGCCCGAGTGGCCGGACGGTGCGACGCCCGCGCTGCTGGAGGAGTACGAGACCGCGCCCATGCCCCTGGACCGCGCGGGCCAGGCCCGCCGCGTCCTCGCCGCAGCCCTCCGCTGCTGCTGGACGCGCCTGGACGACGCCCCCTGGCCGGGGTCGGCGTCCACCGTCGCGGACGTCCTGGAGGTCTACGCGAACATGTCGCGCGGCGACACGGACCTGGCGCGCCGCTGGGCCACGGGAGAGCTCCGCCGCCTGTCCGACACCGGATGGCTCCTCCTGGACGAGGCCGAGGGCACCGTCCGCCCCGGCCCCCGCGTCGCGCTCTGGCCGGAAGGGTCGCTGGCGTCGCTGCGGGACCTTCTCCACCGCCTCCCCGAGCCACCGGATCCCGAACCGGCCGAACCTGTTTCGTCATCGCTGCCTCCCGAGGATTCCGGTAACGAGAGCAACTCTGCCGGGGCGGCCGAGGAGCCCGCCGAGGATTCCGAACCTGTGGACAACTCACCCGCCCCGTCTGTGGAGGGGCCCGGTGAGTGAGCTGTTCGAGCCGCTGCTGCGGTCCTATGACGAGCGGCGGCGGGCGGAGCTCGTCGCGGCCTACATGGCGGTGGAGCACGCGGCCGAGCCGGTTTCGGAGGTGCGGTTCGCGGCCCTGCGGGAGCCGGCGCTGCGCAGGACGGTCGAGGCGATGCTGGCGCTCAACGGGCGGACGCTCATCCGGTCGGAGCGCAAGCACTGGATCTCCGGGTACCGGGACGACGTCGCGGCGGAGCTGGCGAAGGAATCCGGGTGCGTCCCGCCGGCGCGGGAGCGGGCCGTGCTGACGCTGGTGCTGATCCACTCGGTGGCGATCCCGAGAGCGGCGGGGCTGCTCGCGGACGACTCGTGGCTGTCACCGCACCCGACACCGGTGGACGAGCTGCGCCGCCGCACGCAACTGCCCGTCGGAGAGCTGGAGGCGTCGCTGCGGCGGCTGCGGCTGGCCGGGCTCGTGTCGCAGGTCAAGGCGGGCGCGGACGACGCCGGGGGCTTCGTCCCGGGGCCGCAGTTCCACCGGCTGACCGATGCCGCCCGGAGGCGGCTGCAAGAGGAGCTGATCCTGGCCGCCGGGCCGGACTCGCCGCTCGCCGCGGCGATCCGGGCGCGGCGCAGGGGCCGGGAGCGCGAGCAGGGGGAGAACACGTGACGGCCGTCCTCGAACCGATGGTCACCGCGCGCGACACCGAGAACGTCGTCGGCGACCGGACGCTGGTGGCCGTGCAGGCGGTGAACATCTCGCGGCTGTCGACGCATCCGGTGCCGACCGTTCCCGGCACGCTCATCGTGGTCGCCGGGCAGGGTCCGAAGGACTCCAACGGCGCGGGCAAGTCGTCGTTCATCGCGGCCATCACCGCGCTCCTAGGCGACGAGCAGTGGCGGTTCGCGTCGGGTGCGCGGGCCGTGGCGGAGCTGCTGTTCAACGCGGAGCTGGCCGCGCAGGGCGACAGCCAGTGGGCGAGCGCCGACCACGGCTACATCGTGGGCGTCTTCGACTATGCCGAGCCGGTGGAGGAGGACGGCGAGACCGCCGTCACCGTGTGGCTCCGGGTGAACGTGGACGCGCCGCACCTGGAGATCCGGTGGCGGCAGGGCGTCTACCTGGCCTCCGCGCCGTCCGAGGCGGAGCGGGTGTCGCTCGCCGACCGGCTCTGGGCGAGCCTGCCCCGCAGTGCCGGACGCCGCGACCTCGTCGCGAAGGACCTGTCCCGCGTCCTGTACGGCGGGCGGGTCAGGTGCGTGTCGTTCCTGTCGACGTCGGTGCGGTCGAAGGTCGCGACGAACCTGCTGTCCCAGCCGCTGAACGAGATCAGCCCCGAGCGGATCTTCAGCGCGATCGCGGCGCTGACCGGGCTGGACCGGGAGCTGGAGGCCGAGCGCACGTCCCGCGCCGAGGAGCACCGGGAGCGCGCCAAGGCGGCGGAGGCGGCCGAGCGGCTCACCGAGTGGGAGCGCGAGGCGGCGGTGCTGCTCAAGACGTTCGACCGGCGCGACCGCGCCCGCGACGAGGTGGCGGCGGCCCTGCGGCACTGGCGGACGCGGCAGGCCCGCCTGCTGGTGGACGCGGCGGAGGCCGACGCCGCGCACGCCGCCGAGCAGGAGCGGCTGCACCGGGAGAGCGAGGATCTCGCCGCGGAGGCGAAGGCCGCCGAGCGCGAGATCGACCAGCTGACCGGCGGTGCCCTTGAGGAGCAGCTGCAGGAGGCGGGCGCGGTGCTCGCCGAGCTGAAGGGGCAGGCGGCCAAGCTCGGCGCGGACAAGGCCGTCGCCCGCGACCGGCTGGACGAGCTGCGCCGGCGGGTGTCGGCACTGGAGGACCGGAGGCGGGAGGCGGACGGACGGGACGCCGGCACCGCGCGCGCCGAGCTGGCCGAGGCCGAGGCCCGCCGCGACGAGGCGCAGCAGGAGTACGGCATGGCCAAGGGCGCCGTCGCGCGGGCGGAGCGGTCCCTGGCCGAGGCGGAGGCGGGCGAGAGCAGCGCCCCCGCGCAGATCCGCGCCCTGGCGGCCGAGGGGATCGCCGCGGTCGGCCTGCTGGACGCCGTGGAGCTCGCCGAGGACGTCCGGGAACGCTGGGAGGCCGCGCTCTGGCCGTACCGGGAGGCCGTCGTCGTCGGGACGGACGACCTCGACGCCGCGGTCGCCGCGCTCAAGGACATGCCCGGCTCGATGATCGTCCCGGCGGACGGCGACGGCGCCCTCCCCGAGGGCGTGGGGTGCGAGCGGCCGCTGGGCCGGTTCTTCGCCGCGCTCGGCGGCGACGGCGCGGGCGTCGTCATCGTCGGCGGCTTCAGGGAGCCCGTCACCGGGCGCGTCGCCCGCGTCCAGGCGGCGAGGGCCGCGGTGGAGGCCGCCCGGGAGGCGCTGGAGAACGCCCGGCGGGCCACGTCCGACACCGCCGCCGAGGTGGCGCTCGGCGCGCGGCGGCTCGCGGGCGCGCAGGCCGCCGCCGAGCTGGACGAGGTCCGCGCGGCGATGACGGAGCTGCGCGAGGGCCTGGAGGAGCTGGCGGGCGGCGAGTCCCGGCTCGGCCCGCGCCTCGGGTCGGCGGAGCAGGCGCTGCGGAGGCTGCAGGCGAAGGCCGACACCCGGGCGCTGGAGATCGACCGCCTGCGCGGGCGGCGGGAGGCGCACGAGCGCGAGCGCGCCGCGATCCGCCGCGCGTCGTCGGAGCTGGCGAACAAGCGCGCGGCGCTCGGGCTCGGCGAGCTGGAGAAGGAGTGGGGCGGGTCCCGCGAGGGCGCCGCCGAGTGGCTGTCCGGCCTGGACGACGACGAGGCCACGTGGACGCCCGCCGAGTGGTGGCACACCGCCGAGAAGCACCTGTCGGAGGCGCTGCGCCGCGTCTTCCCGGACGGCACCGCCGATGAGGACATGCCCGAGGAGATGCGCTTCCTGCTGAAGCAGCGCGCCGAGGGCGAGGGCCGCCGCACCGACCGGGAGCAGGCGACGTTCCCCCGGCTGGCCAAGGCGATGGAGGGCTACCTGCGGCAGCAGGAGGACTACGAGAAGCACCAGCGGCGGCAGATCGAGGTGCAGCTGTCGGCCCGCCGCGCGGACCTGGAGAAGGCGCAGAAGGGCGCGACGGAGGCGGCGGGCGCCGCGGAGGCGCACCGGACGGCGCTGACGGCCGCGATCCGCAGCCGGCTGCAGCGCGTGTCGGAGGAGTTCGAGAAGCTGGACGTGACGTACGGCGGCTACGGCGCGACGCTGGAGTTCCCCACGCCGGAGCAGCCGGGCGACCCGGAGCAGGAGTGGCGCTGGCGCGTCACGCCGAAGTGGCGGCGCTCGGAGGGGCAGCGGTACGTCCCGTACAACCGGCGGGCGAACACGGCCCTCATGGACGAGAAGGCGGTCAAGCTGGTGTGCGCGGCGGCGCTCGCCAGCTCCGGCGGGGGACGGCTCTGCCTCGTCCTGGACGAGCTGGGCCGCAACCTCGGCAAGGAGCACCGCAAGGAGGCCGTCGCGCTGTTCCGCAAGATCGGGGAGACGCACGGCATCACCGTCATCGGCGCCCTGCAGGACGACATGGAGCCGTACGCGATCGACGCGTGCGGCCAGTACGTGAAGCTGCGCCGCTCGTCGGACACGATGCCGTACAACGAGCCGCCGGTCGTCGTCGGCTACGACGAGCACGAGGCCCGCGTCCGCAAGCTCGCCGAGCAGGTCACGGCCGCGCGTCCGGAGCCCGCCCCCGGCAATTCAGGTGAAAGCGGATCCTGATTCCGGCAGGATGCCCGCCATGCGCGCCGATGATCTGCTGACCGAGATCGAGCCGCTGGCGTTCAGGGACCGCTGCCGCCGGCTGGCGGACCTGCGGCGCCACGCAGGCGACCCGTCCCTGGCCACCCTGCTGGACGAGCTGGGCGGGCGCGGCCACTACGAGCGGTCGGTGGCGCTGTTCGTCGCCTCGGCCGTCCGCGACGAGGCGTCGGTGGCGCACCTCGCGGGCGCCATCGGCGACCCCGACACCGAGCTGGCCTGCCGGGCGATCACGCTCGCCGTCCGGTACGGCGCGGCGCCGCGGCCGTTCCTCGACGGGCTGGACGACGCCCCGGCGGCGGTCCGCGCGGCGCTGTACGACGCCGTCCGCAAGTGGCGGCCCGCCGGCCTGGCCGACGCGCTCATCGGCAGGGTCGCGGAGCGGTGGGGCGACCTGGAGGCGGCGGCGCTGCTGCCCGCCTGCGCCCCGGAGACCGCCGCCGCGAGGATCGACGCGCTCGCCCGCGCCGTCGGGAACTGGGGGGCGCTCGGGCACGCCCACCCGCGGGCCGTTCTCGACCACGCGGAGCGCGCCCTGGCCGCGCTGCCCGACGGCATGGAGAGCACCTGGTGGTTCCGGCACGAATCCGGGATCGCGGCGGCGGTGCGCCACGATCCCGGCCGGGTCGTCGGGTTGCTGGAGCGCCACTGCGCGGCCCGTGCCCTCCCGCACGGCCTGTACTCCGCGGCGGGGGCTCTGTTGGACGCCGCGCCCGATCGCATGCTCCGCCTCCTGCTCACCGAGGCGCACCGGGCCGACCTGCGCGCCCTGCTGAACCGCAGGTCCTTCCGCGACCGGCTGGCCGGGTACGGCGACGGCGACCTGGCCGCCGTGGCGCGCGCCGTCCGCGAGGACGACCACGCGCTGTGCCTGCTGATGAAGGCGTTCCCGCCGAGCCGCCGCGCGGCGGTGTTCGACGCGGCGATGCGCGGCGTCGACCTCGGCACCGCCGAACTCGCGGAGCCGCTGCTGGACGTCCTGCCGCGGGAGGTGCGGACGCGCGAGGCCCGCCGGATGCTCGGGCTGCGCAAGGTCGCCGCCTCCCCCGGACGCGTGCGGAGCGTGACGGCGTTCCTGCCCTACGAGGAGGCGCGGCCCGTCCTGGAAGAGCTGACGCGCCGGCCGGACTCCGACGAGCGCGCCACCGGGTACGCGCTCCTGATCCGGTGCGCGGGGCGCGAGCGCAGGCCCGCCACGCTGGCCGCGGCGCTGGAGTCGCTCGGGCGGCTCCGCAACGAGCAGGACCCCGTCCGCCGGAGCGCGCTGGACGCGCTGGCGTCGGTCCCGGAGGGCCTGCTGGGCGCCGGGCACGCCGCGGTGATCGCACGGCTCGCCGAGGACGCGCTCGGCGCCCGCGACCGCTCCCCCCTGACCGGCATCGGGCTGGCCCGGCTCGCCTCCGCCCTCTGCCGCCAGGGCGCCGTCCGCGACGACGCCGCCCTGCTGGAGTCCGGGCTGGAGCTGATCGAGCGGCTGGCCGGCGTCGCCGGGACCCTCCACCTCGGCCGGCTCGACCTCATGCTGCGGCGCGGGGAGGAGCACCGGCTGGCCGGGCTGCTCGCGCCCCGTCTCGCGGCGGCGGCGCGCCGCGACGACCACCGGCTCGCGCTGCTGCTCGCCCGGGGCCTCGGCCGCCGCGCCCACCGCGTCCCGATCCTGCAGGACGCGCTGGAGGCGGCCCTGGACGCCCCCGACGACGCCGTGCTCCGGGAGGCGATCGGGCTCTGGCTCGCCCCGCCCGGCACCCGCGCCGAGCGGGTCGGCCGGGTCGTGGCCCGGGACCCGTCGGCGGTCGCCGTCCCCGCGGTCCTCGCCGCCGTCGCCCGCGAGCGCACCGACCTGCTCCACCTCGTCCTGACCCGCGACACCCCGCCCGGGCGGTTCCACCGCGCCGACGTCGTGTACCTGCCGCGGATGCACCGGTCCTGGACGCGCCGCTGGACGGCCCGGCAGCGCGACGCCTACCTGGACCTGCTGGAACGGGCGGCGGCGGACGAGGAGGCGCCGAGCACCCAGCGGGGCGGTGCCGTGTCCGCCATGGCGGAGGTCCCCGGCGTCGACGCGGCCCGGCTCCGCCCCCATCTCGCCTCCGGCGATCCCTACCTGCGGAGGACGGCGCTCACCGCGCTCCCGTGGACCGCGTCCCCGCGGGACGTCCTGCCGGACCTGCTCGCCCACGCGGGCTCCGACGACGCGCACGTCGCGGTCTACGCGGCGGCCCGCGCGGCGCGGTTCGTCCCGCCGTCGGCGCTGGCCGCGGCGCTCGGCCCCGTCCTGCGCGACGGCAAGATCACCGCCCGGAAGGAGGCCGTGCGGATCCTGCTGGAGAACAGGGCCCCGGACGCCCTGGACATCATCGCGGCGGCCTGGGACCACCCGGGCCAGCACCGCGACGTGCGCGCCGCGATCGCCTCGGCCGTCCGCGACCGGCTGGACGATCCGGTCGCCCACCGCATCCTGGCCGAGGCGGCGGAGGGTCCGCGCGACCTCGCCCGGCAGGTGCTCGGCGCGCCGCCCGCGTTCGTGGAGGAGCGGTTCCGGGGCGACTACGCCGCGCTGGTGATGCGGGTGGTGCGCTCCCCCGATCCGGAGGCCCGCGCCGCGGCGCTGTCCATCGTTCCTCTCTGGGCGCGGTGGGCGCCGGACGCGCCCGCGGCCCTGGCGCGCCTGGTCCGCGATCTCGACGAGACGAGCGCGTGGCGGCCGGCGCTGGACGCCCTGATCCGCTGCGTCACCATGGGGATCGGCGCCGCCGAGCTCGGCGCGGCCGTCACCGCCCTGGCCGCCGGGCCGGACGGACCCGACGCCGGCCCGGAACGCGACCTTCCCGCGTCCCAGCGGCTGACCGTCCTGGCCAGGACCGTCCGGGAGTTCACCGTCCGCCACCGGACGTACGGCGAACGCGCCGTCCGGGCGGTGGAGGACCGGCTGCCCGAGCCGCTCGCGAGCGAGCTCGCGGCCGCCACCCTCCGCTGGGACGATCCCGGAGCCGCGGACGCCGTGGACGCCCTGGCCGACCGGTTCCGGGACGGCGGCGTCCTGAGGGCGCGGCTCGTCGCGGAGGCGCTCGCCGCCGGACCGTCCCCGTTCGCCCCGTGGACCGCCCCCGACCCGGCGAACGTGCGCCCGCACGCCGCCCGGCTCGCGGCGCGCGGCGACCTCGCCGGCGGCCTGTTCGCCTGCGCCCTCACCGCCGCGCACGCCCCGCGCGCGGGCTGGCCCGAGGAATGGCGTGCCCTGCTGCGTGCCCTCCGGGGCCACGCAGACCAGGACGTCGTGTTCACGGCCCGCGGAATACTCACCGCGGACGAGTGACCGTCAGGCCGGCGTCTGCTGGTCGAGGGCCCGCCGGTCGAGGGTGAACCGGCTCTGGAACGCGATGGCGACGGCCATCAGGACGGCGGGGATGAGCGTGACGCCGATGAGCAGCGCCAGCAGCGCGGTGTCCGACTGGGCGATGTGGCGGCCCTCCGTGGTGGACACGAAGCCCCCGGCGGCGAGGGCCGCGGAGTAGATGTACGGGCCGATGGCCGTGCCGGTCGCGTCCGTCGCGGTCCACACGCCGGTGTAGGCGCCCGCGCGGGCCGTCCCGCGCTCCTCGGCGGCGGCGACCACGTCGGGGATCAGCGAGAAGGCGAAGAGCTGGAGGCCGCCGAAGGCGGTGCCCAGCACGGCGATCACCGCGACGGTCGGGAGCACCCCCATAGCCTGGCCGGGCCACAGGGCGAGCGGCCCCACCACGAACGTGAGCTGGCACAGCAGGAGGGCGCGCTGCTTGCCGGTCCGCCGCGACACCTTCGCCCACACCGGACTGGCGATCGCCGCGGGCACCAGGAAGGCGCCCATGAACACCGCCGTCAGCCCCTCGTCGTCCATGACGTGCTCGGTGTAGAAGGGAACCGCCGCGAGGAACAGGTGCGCGGTGATGCTCGTGAACAGGTACGACAGGACGAGCGTCCGGAAGTCGCCGTCCCGCCAGGCGATCCGGAGGTCGTCGAGGACGGTGTGGGCGTGCCCGTCCGGGATCCGGAACCCGCATCGCTCGGTCAGCCGCCGGACGTACACCAGGGCGACCAGGCCGGTGACGAGCAGCACGCCGGCCAGCAGGACGGCCATCCTGGCGTAGTCGTCGCGCCCGCCCTCGGACACGAGCGCGGGCGCCGCGACACCCGCGCCGAGCAGGCCGACCGTCAGCAGCAGCATCCGGTACATGAACACCCGGGTGCGCTCGTGGTAGCCGATCCGCAGGTCGGACGGCGTCGTCAGGTACGGCACCTGGAAGCACGCGTACAGCATGTTCCCCGCGATGTAGAAGGCGCCGATCCACAGCGCCGCCGACCAGCCCGACACGCCGGACGGCACGGTGAACATCCCGATCCAGGCGAGCGGGAGGAGCAGCCCCCAGCGCAGCATGCCGCGGCGGTGCCCGGTACGGCGCGCCCGCCGGTCGGACAGCGTCCCGAAGAGCGGGTGGACGACGGCGTCGAGGATCTTCGGCAGCAGCAGGGTGAGGCCGGCGAGCGCCGGGGCGACGCCGAGCGTGTGCGTCATGAAGTAGAGGAGCAGGAGCCCCGGGACGGTGACCCAGACGCCCATCCCGAGCGACCCGGCGGCGTACCCGGTGAGGTCTCCGGTCCGCGGGCGGGCCGCCTCCTGGCCCGCCCGCGCCGACTCCGTCGTGCTCATCGGCGGCCCGCGATGCTCATGGGCGTTACTCCCTGGTTGCGAGGATCCAACCCTAGATCGCTTTCTGGTGCGAGGACACAGCCCCGGCCCGCGGACCACCGCGGAAGGGCGGTCAGTCGTCGGTCAGTCTCAGGTGCTCGGCCTCCTCGGCGAGGCGGCCGGCGGCGGTCCGGGAACCCGCCACGTCCAGTTCGTGGGCCAGTTCCTCCAGCTCGCTGCCGCCCGCCATCAGGCCGGTCAGCTCCTCGCGGGTGATCTCGTCCTTGGTGTGGTAGCCGATGCTCCGGCCCCGGTTGAGGATCAGGAAGCGGTCGCCGACCGGGTAGGCGTGGTGCGGGTTGTGGGTGATGAAGACGACCGCGAGGCCCCGCTCCCGCGCCTGGACGATGTAGCGCAGCACCACCCCGGCCTGCTTGACGCCGAGGGCGGCGGTGGGCTCGTCCAGGACGAGCGCCCTGGCGCCGAAGTAGACGGCACGGGCGATCGCCACGCACTGCCGCTCGCCGCCCGACAGGGTGCCGATGGGCTGGTTGACGTCGCGCAGGTCGATGCCCATCGCGGCCATCTCGGCGTGGGTCGTGGACCGCATGAACTCCACGTCCAGGCGCCCGAGGCCCTTGCGCTTCTCCGAGCCGAGGAAGAAGTTGCGCCAGACCGGCATCAGCGGGACGACCGCGAGGTCCTGGTAGACGGTCGCGATGCCGAGGTCCAGGGCGTCCCGGGGCGAGGCGAACGCCACCGGCCTGCCCTCGACCTCGTAGGTGCCGGCGTCGTGCCGGTGCAGGCCGGCGACGACCTTGATGAGCGTGGACTTGCCCGCCCCGTTGTCGCCGAGCACGCAGGTGACCTCGCCGGCGGCCGCCTCCAGGGTGACGTCCCGCAGCGCGATGACGTTGCCGTAGCTCTTGCCGACGCGGGTCAGCCTGATCAGCGGCGTCCCCGGCGCGGGCTCCCTCTCGGGGGTCTCGGGCTTCTTCGCGTCCGTCATGACGACCGCTCCACTCTGCGCCGCACGATCAGGTTGACCACGGTCGCGATCAGGAGCATCGCGCCGAGGAAGAACCGGAACCAGTCGGGGTTCCACTCGGCGTACACGATGCCCTTGTTCGTCATGCCGAAGATGAACGCGCCGATCGCCGCGCCGATCGCCGACCCGTAGCCGCCGGTCAGCAGGCAGCCGCCGATGACCGCGCAGATGATGTACAGGAACTCGTTGCCGACGCCCTCCCCCGACTGGACGGCCGCGAACGCGAACACCAGGTGCATCCCGGAGAACCAGGCGCAGAACGCGACGGCCATGAACAGGCCGATCTTCACGCGGGCGACCGGGACGCCGACCGCGCGGGCGCTGTCGGCCGCGCCGCCCGCCGCGAAGATCCAGTTGCCGGTGCGGGTGCGCAGCAGGATCCAGGTCGCGACGGCGACGAACAGCAGCCACCAGAACACCGTGATCTTCACGTTGACGCCGAGGACGTCGATGTCGGACGCGAAGATGGCGCGGGCGCTGTCGAACCCGTCCATGTCGCGGACGGAGTCGCTGGCGACGTTGCCGGTGAGCGCCTTCGTCACGCCGAGGTTCAGGCCCGCCAGCATGAAGAACGTGGCGAGCGTGATGATGAAGCTCGGCAGCTTCGTCTTGACGTACAGCACCCCGTTCACCATGCCGAGCGCCAGCGTGAGGACGAGCGAGATCACCACGCCCGCCCACACGTTGAGCGTCAGCTGGTAGGCGGTCAGCGCCGCGATCAGCGCCGAGGACGTCACCATCACCCCGGCGGACAGGTCGAACTCGCCGCCGATCATCAGCAGCGACACCCCGACCGCCATGATCCCGAACGTCGAGCTGGCGTACAGGACGGTGGAGAACGAGCTGG
The DNA here is from genome assembly GCF_039871695.1 of Actinomadura sp. B10D3. NCBI lineage: Bacteria > Bacillati > Actinomycetota > Actinomycetes > Streptosporangiales > Thermomonosporaceae > Actinomadura > Actinomadura sp. B10D3. Next base: position 50,109 of record NZ_JBDPLY010000008.1, on the reverse strand, counting down.
TCTGCAGGAACGCGTCCGCGACGATCGAGAAGAACACGAAGAGCGCGACCGCACCGAGCAGTGCGCCGAGCTCCGGGCGGCCCAGCAGCCGCCGCAGCAGCGACTGCCGGGCCAGGCGCTCGTCCGGGCCGGCGACCTCGCCGGCCACGGCCTCGGTCATCGCGTCCCCCGGTTGGCGAACGCCTCCAGCTGCGCGGCGTTCTCCTTGGTGACGATCGCGGGGCCGGTCAGCACCGGGCGCCCGCCGCCGAGCACGTTGCCGTTGTTCTTCAGCAGCCACAGCTCGTCGACGGCCTCGTAGCCCTGCAGGTAGGGCTGCTGGTCGACGGCGAACTGGATGGCGCCGGCGGTGATCGAGGCGATCAGGTCCTTGTTCAGGTCGAACGTGCCGATCTTGGCCTTGCTGCCGGTCTCCTTCACCGAGTCGACGGCGGTCGCGGCGAACGGCGCGCCGAGCGTCAGGATCCCGTCGATGCTCTTGTCGGCCTGCAGCTTGGCGGTGATGGACGACTTCACCTCCGGCATGTTGGTGCCCTGCACGAAGAGGTTCTGCAGGTCGCCGCCGAACGTCTTCTTCGCGCCGGCGCAGCGGTCCTCCAGGCCGACGTTGCCCTGCTCGTGGATGACGCAGAGCGCCTTCTTCGCGCCGATCTCCGCCAGCTCGGTGCCGGCCGCCTCACCGGCGATCGACTCGTCCTGCCCGAAGTGCGCGATCGCGCCGAGCTTCGCCGACTCGCCGGCGCCGGAGTTGATCGACACGACCGGGATCTTCGCGGCGGTGGCGCGGGCGAGCACGTCCTTCATCGCCTCCGGCTTGGCGAGCGTGACGATGATGCCGTCGACCTTCTGGTCGATGGCGGCCTGGACGAGCTGGGCCTGCTTGCCGCCGTCCGGGTCGGCCGAGTACAGGAACTCGACGTTGTCCTTGGCGGCGGCGGCCTTGGCGCCCTTCTGCACGATGTCCCAGAAGGTGTCGCCGGCACCGGAGTGCGTGACCATGGCGATCTTCAGCCGCGGCCCGGCGCCCTCCGGCGCCTCCTCGGACTTCTTGCCGCCCTCGCTGCTGCAGGCGCTCAGCGCCAGCAGGCCCGCCGCGGCCAGCACCGCGAGACCCTTGGACGATCCCCGCGCGAAAACGCCTCTCATCGGATGCTCTCCGTTTCTCCCCGAGTGGCCGACCAGAGAAGTGGATCACAGATGGTAGCGGCGTATGCGCCGATCCTGCTCATAGCGGGCACGGGCCTGCCGGGTGGAGTCCAGCGCCGACACCTCCGCGACCGGGACGTCCCACCAGGCCTCACTGCCCGGGGAGGCCGCCACGGGGTCCGTCTCGACGTGGACGAGCGTGGTCCGGGCGGACTTGCGGGCGGCGGCGAGCGCGTCCCGGAGATCGCCGAGGGCGGACGCGCGGATCACGTCCGCGCCGAGGCTGGCGGCGTTGGCGGCGAGGTCGATGGGAAGCGTGTCGCCGTCCAGGCCGGTCGGGGTGCGGGCGCGGTGGCCGGTGCCGAACCGCTGCGCGCCGACCGACTCCGACAGGCCGCCGATCGAGGCGAACCCGTGGTTCTGGACGAGGACGACGACGAGCTTGACGCCCTCGGCGACGGCCGTCGTCAGCTCCTGGGCCATCATCAGGTACGAGCCGTCCCCGACGAGGACGAACACCTCCCGGTCAGGGGCGGCCATCTTAACGCCGAGGCCGCCCGCGATCTCGTAGCCCATGCAGGAGTAGCCGTACTCGACGTGGTAGCCCTTCGAGTCGCGCGTCCGCCAGAGCTTGTGCAGGTCGCCTGGCATCGAACCGGCCGCGCAGACGACGACGTCCTGCGGCTCCCCAGCGTCGTTGACCGCGCCGATGACCTCCGCCTGGGTGAGCAGCCCGCCGTTCTGCGGGGCGATCGCGCGGTCGACCGTGGCGTTCCATTCGGCTGTCAGCGTCCTGGCCTCGTCACGGTAGGCGTCGGGGACGCGGTAGCCCGCGAGGGCGGCGTCGAGTCCCCGGATGGCCTGCCTGGCGTCCGCCACGACGGCCGTGCCGGCGAGCTTGACCGCGTCGGACCGCGCCACGTTCACGTTGACGAAGCGGACGTCCGGGTTGGCGAACAGGCTGTGGGACGCGGTGGTGAAGTCGCTGTAACGGGTGCCGATGCCGAGCACCACGTCCGCCCGGCGCGCAAGGGCGTTCGCGGCGGTGGTGCCGGTCGCGCCGATGGCGCCGACCGAGCATTCGTGATCCCAAGGCAGCGTGCCCTTGCCCGCCTGCGTCTCCGCCACGGGGATGCCGGTGCGTTCGGCGAACGCGCGCAGGTCGCCGGTCGCGCCCGAGTAGATGGCGCCGCCGCCCGCCACGATGAGCGGGCGCTCCGCGGCGTTCAGGAGGGCGGACGCCTCGTCGAGCGCGGACGGCTCCGGCACCGGACGGCCGATGCGCCACACCCGGCGGTCGAACAGCTCGTCCGGCCAGTCGTACGCCTCGGCCTGGACGTCCTGCGGGAGCGCCAGCGTGACCGCGCCCGTCTCCGCCGGATCGGTGAGCACCCGCATCGCCGCCAGCAGCGCGCTGGGAAGCTGCTCCGGACGGTTGATGCGGTCCCAGTACTTCGACACCGGCTTGAAGCAGTCGTTGACGGAGACGTCGTAGGAGCGGGCGTCTTCGAGCTCCTGCAGAACCGGGTTGGCCGTGCGGGAGGCGAAGATGTCGCCGGGCAGCAGCAGGACGGGCAGCCGGTTGACGGTCGCCAGCGCCGCCCCGGTCACCATGTTCGTCGCGCCAGGCCCGATGGACGTCGTGCAGGCGAACGTGGACAGCCGGTCGTTCATCCGGGCGTAGCCGGACGCCGTGTGCACCATCGCCTGTTCGTTGCGCGCCATGTAGTAGGGGAGGTCGTCGGCGCCCTCCACCAGGGTCTGCTCCAGGAGGGCCTGCCCGAGACCGGCGACGTTGCCATGGCCGAAGATGCCGAAACAGCCCGCGAAGAAGCGCCGCCGCTCCCCGTCCCGCTCGCTGTACTGCGCCGCCAGGAAGCGGACGACCGCCTGTCCCACGGTGAGCCTCATGACCGTCCCTCCGCCGATGCCAGCGGGAGCCGGGGATCGACCGGCTGGTCCGCCCAGGTGTCCCGGACCCACGCGTGCGCCGGGTCGTCGCAGATCCGCCAGGCCCGCTCCGCCGACGGCCCGGCCATCACGTTCAGGTAGTACAGGTCATGCCCCGGCGGCGCCATCGACGGGCCGTGCCAGCCGTGCGGGATCAGGACGGCGTCGCCGCCGCGGACCTCCGCCAGCACGTCGATCGGGCGTCCGGGAGAACCGTAGACCCGCTGGTAGGCCATGCCGTCCCGGGCGACCTCGAAGTAGTAGATCTCCTCCAGGACGGCCTCGTCCGGCGACTCCTCGTCGTGCTTGTGCGGAGGATAGGACGACCAGCAGCCGCCCGGTGTCAGCACCTCGCACGCGATCAGCTTCTCGGCGAACGGGAACCCCTCCGGCGTCCCGAAGTTGTTGACCTGGCGGCTCGCCGGGCCCGCGCCCCGCAGCTCCACCGGGACGTCCTCGGCGGGCCCGTAGCGGGGCCTGCGCCGGCTCTCGCAGCGGGCGCCCGCCAGCGCGAACCGTCCGCGGCCCTGGAGCGTCACCCGCGCGTCGCGCGGCACGTACGCGAAGTCGGTGACCCGGCTGAAGACGTCGTCGCGCCCCCGCAGCTCGAACCGCTCGCCCTCGCAGTCGACCGCGCACGACCCGGCCAGCGGCAGGACGATCGTCTCGAAGCCGCCCGTGTCGAACTCGTGCGAACCCCCGTCCGGGAGGTCGAGGACGCGCAGCGACGAGTACGTCCATCCGGCCGACTCCGGTGTGACGACCAGTCCGTACGGCTCCTCGGCGGCCGTTCCGGCGGGCAGGTGGTACTTCATCGGCCCTCCTCCAGAAGCCGGTCGACCTCGTCCTCGCCGGGCATCGCGTCGGAGCAGGCGATGCGGGACGCGACGATCGCCCCGGCGGCGCCCGCGAAGCCGACGAGCCGCCGCAGCCCCCATCCGGCGAGGAGGCCGTGGCACAGCGCGCCGCCGAACGCGTCGCCGGCGCCGAGCCCGTTGACGACGTCGACCTTGACCGGTGGCACCTCGACCACCTCGTCGGCCGTCGCGGCGAGGACCCCCTCCGGCCCCATCTTGACGATGGCGAGTTCCGGGCCGCGCGCGAGGATCGCGCGGGCGGCGGCACGCGGTTCCCGCTCCCCCACCGCGACCTCGCACTCGTCCAGATTGCCCACCGCCACGGAGGCCCGTTCCAGTGCGAGACCGGCCCAGTACGGCGCCTCGGTGGGGTCCTGCCAGAGCATCGGTCTGTAGTCCAGATCGATGACGGTCCGGCCCGGATGCCCGGCCATCGCGGTAAGGGTCGCCTCGCGGCTGGGCTCCTGGGAGAGGCCCGTGACCGTCGCCCAGACGATGCGTGCCGCACGGATCGCGTCCAGGTCGAGCTCGTCCCGACGGATCTCCAGATCGGGCGCCTTGGGGTAGCGGTAGAAGTACAGCGGGAAGTCGTCCGGCGGGAAGATCTCGCAGAACGCCAGTGGCGTCGGAAGGCCCGGCACGGCCGTGACGAACCGGTCGTCCACGCCGTAACCCTGGAGCGCCTTGTGGATGAACCGTCCGAACGGGTCGTCTCCAGTACGGGTGATGACCGCGGCACGACGCCCGTACCTGGCCGCGGCCACGGCGACGTTGGTCGGGCTGCCGCCGAGGTACTTCCCGAACGATTCGACGTCCTCCAGCGGCACACCCACCTGATCCGGGTAGACGTCGACGCTGACCCGTCCCATCGTGATGAGGTCGAACGTCATCGGGCCACCCCGGCGAGGAAGTCCAGGCTCCGGCGGACGTCGTCGTACGGGCCGCCGCCCTCCGCGGGCTCCTCGACCAGGACGGTGTCCTGTTCCATCACCCACCAGCCTTCGTAACCGGCGCCCTCCAGAGTGCGGATGATGGCGCGAATGTCAATGTCGCCGTCCCCGAGTGGCCGGTACAGACCGTCCCGGACCGCGTTCGTGTACGTGACGTCGCCGTCGAGCACCCGCTGGGCGAGCGCCACGTCCACGTCCTTCAGGTGGACGTGCGCGATGCGCGCCGCAGCGAACCGCGCCAGCCACACCGGATCGGTGCCGCCGACCAGCAGATGTCCCGTGTCGAGGCACAGCGGGACGCTGCACCCGCCGAGCACGCGCTCCACCTCCGCGCGCCGCTCCACGACCGTCCCGACGTGCGGATGGAGCGTGACGAGCCGGCCGCGGGCGGCGGCCCGCTCGGTGATCGCGTCCAGATTGGCCAGCAGCGTCGACCACGCCCTGGTGTCCAGGACGGGGCGCTCGTCGTACCCGTCCAGCCCGGTGGCGGCGGCCAGCACGAGGACGCCGTCGATGCCGGCCAGGGCCCGGTCCATCGCCGGCAGCGGGTCGTACGAAGGGTCGTGCAGGACGACCGGCACGAACGCCCCGACGAGACCCAGCCCGTGGGACGCCAGCAGCACGTCCCGCTCCCGCCCGTCGCCTGGGAGGAACCCCTCCGGGCCCAGTTCCGTCGCGGCGAGGCCGGCGTCGCGCATCTCGGCGAGCACCCGCGCGGGCTCCATCTGGTGGCCCCAGCCCGGCACCTCGCACACGCCCCACGAGATCGGCGCGCCCGCGACCTTCATCGCCGCACCTCCTCGGTGCCGACGATCCGCCCCTGGCGCATGGACAGTTCGCACGCCTCGGCCAGGTAGAACGCCTCCAGCGCCTCCTCCGCCGGGCACGGGTTGGCGCGGCGGCCCGCCACGACGTCCACGAAGGCCCGGAGTTCGGCGTCGTAGGCGTCGGAGAACCGGTCCATGAAGCCGCCGTAGGCGGGCTCGGGCGCCCCTCCCCGCTCGGGCAGGGCGGTCACGGGCGTGCGGCCGTCCAAGCCGGTGACGATGCTGTCCTTGGACCCGAACAGTTCGAGCCGGGCGTCGTACCCGGCGGCGTTGTAGCGGGTGGCCGAGACCTGGCCGAGCGTCCCGTCGTCCAGGACGAGCAGGGCGGAACCGGTGTCGACGTCGCCGTACTCGCGGAAGAAGTCGTCGCCCCGGTTGGCGCCCGCCGCCATCACGCGGACGACCTCGCGTCCCGTCACGAACCGGATGAGGTCCAGGTCGTGGATGACGCAGTCCCGGAACAGCCCGCCGGACGACGGGACGTACCCCGGGGGCGGCGGCGCCGGGTCGAAGCTGCACGACCGGACGGTGTGCAGCCAGCCGAGCCGCCCGGACGCGAGCGCCTCGCGCGCCGCCGCGTTCCCGGCGTCGAACCGGCGCTGGAAGCCGACCTGCACCGGCACGCCGGCGGCGGCCGCGGCCCGGACGATTTGGAACGTTCCATCAAGATCCGACGCCAGCGGCTTCTCGCAGAAGACGGGATTCCCGGCGGCCAGGGCCCGCTGCACCAGGTCCGCGTGCGCGTCCGTGGCGGCGGCGACGACCAGCCCGTCCAGTCCGGCGGAGAAGAGCGCCTCGACGCCGTCCAGGGCGGTGACGCCGCGTCCCGGCGGCAGCCGCCCGGCGAGGTCGCGCGCGCGGTCGGGGTCCGCGTCGGCGATGACCAGCGCGTCCACGTCGGGCAGTTCACACAGGGCGGCGGCGTGGCGCGCACCGATGCGCCCCGCGCCGGCCAGTCCGATCCTCATCGATCCCCTCCCGGTCGGCGGTCAGGTGACTCACGAGTGTGATGGAGCGTTCCAGTAGCGTCAACGACAGGCTGTCCGCCTATCCCGTAATGGAGGTGTCCGAAAACGCGCCGGTTACTCTGGACCGCGGCCGCCACCCGGAGTGTTACCAAGCGCTAGTTTTGTCACATGCGGATCTTCGTCACCGGGGCCTCGGGGTTCGTCGGGTCCTCCACCGTCCGCGCGCTCCTCGCCGCCGGGCACCGGCCGCGGGCGCTCGTGCGCGATGCGGACAAGGCGGCGAAGGTCCTGCGCACGATCGGCGTCGACCCCGAGGACGTGGAGTTCGTCCGCGGCGACATGCTCGACTCCGGCGCGGTGTCCGACGCGCTCGACGGCTGCGACGCCGCGATCCACGCCGCCGCCGCGATCGGGGTGACCGGCGCCGCCGGCGACCTGGTCGAGGTCAACGTGCGGGGCACGCGCAACGTGGTCGGCGGCGCGGTCGAGCAGGGCCTCGCCCCGGTGGTGCACGTGTCGACGATCGGCGTGTTCGTCCCGCCCGCCGGCCGGGTCATCACCGCCGGGGACGCTCTCGCGAACCCCCGCACCGACTACGGCAGGTCCAAGCTGGCCGCCGAGCGCTACGTGCGGAGCCTGCAGGGAGACGGCGCGCCGGTCTCGATCGTCTACCCTGGCGGGGTGTGCGGCCCGCACCAGCCGTCCCTGGACGCCCTGCTGGAAGGGCTGTCCGCCGGGCTGGGCAAGGTATGGCCGCTCCCGGGCGGCGGCGTCTCGGTCATCGACGTCCGCGACCTGGGCGAGGCGCTGGCGCGGTCGGTCGAGGCGCGGCAGGGGCCGAGCCGCTGGGTGCTCGGCGGCCACTACCTGACCTGGCCGGAGTGCGCCGACCTCTGCGACCGCCTGACCGGCGTGAAGTGCCGCCGCGTCCGCGTCCCCAGCCGCCTCATGCTCGGGCTGGGCTCCCTGCTGGACGCGGCCAAGCGGGTCCATTCCTTCGACTACCCGCTCACCCGCGACGCCGCCGAGTTCATGGTCACGCTCGTGCCGACCGACGACCGCCCCATCCTGGAGGCGCTGGACCTCACCCTGCGCCCGGTCGAGGAGACGATCGCCGACAGCCTGCGCTGGCTGGCCGAGACCGGCCATCTCAACCCGCGGCGGGCCGGGCGGCTCGCGCCGGAGAGGCCCGCCGCCGGTGAGGCGCCGACCCTCGTGCAGCGCACGCTCGGTCCGGTGTTCCACAGGGTCTCCGGCTCGGAGTGGTTCTCCAAGGTGGGGCCGAAGGTCGTCCCACCCGTCGACCGGACGCTGCACCGGCTCAGCGGAGGCCGGCTCATGCTCGGGCAACTCCTCGTCCCGAGCCTCGTCCTGACGACCACCGGCGCGGTCAGCGGCCTTCCTCGGAAGACCCCGCTCGCCTGCCTGCCGGCGTCCGACGGCGGCTGGTACGTGGTCGGATCCAATTTCGGACGCGAGAAGCATCCCGCCTGGACGGGCAACCTCCTCAAGAACCCCAAAGCCGTCGTCGCTTTCCAGGGACTGTCCGTTCCCGTCACCGCCCACCTCTTGGACGACGCGGAAGGCAAGGAGATCTGGCCCCGCCTCACCGCCGTCTGGCCCGTCTACGACCGGTACGTGGAGCGGACGGACCGCCAGCTGCGGGTCTTCCGCCTCACGCCCCGCTAGTCCCGCGCAGGGTTCTCGACAGGCGGCGGCCGAGGAGCAGGTAGGCGACGACCACGCCGGCGACGTTGAGGATGACGTCGTCGATGTCGAAGGCCCGGCCCACCACGACGGTTCCCTGGACCGTCTCGATGGCCAGGGAGAGCAGGCCGGCCACCAGGGCCAGCCTCACGGGACCGCGGAGGGACGTCCAGACGAGCGGCAGCAGGACGCCCAGCGGGGCGAGCAGCGCCAGGTTGCCGCCGACCTGGAGGAGCGCCTCCTTGGTGGGGCGGTCCATGTAGAAGCGGAGCGAGCGGCCAGGGTCGGTGTTCCCGCCCGCCTGCCCGTTGTCGTGGACAGGCGTCAGCGTGAGCCTGAAGGCGAAGTAGAAGAAGACGCCGAGAAAGCCCAGCGCGACGACCACGACGACGGCGCGCAGAAGGATGATGTACCAAGGAACTCGTTCGCCCGATGCCGCGGGCTGCCACATTGCCACCAACACCCGGCGCGGTGTCCCCCGCCCTGCTCGCCCCATGCGGGAGGGCGCGATTCGGAACGACCGAAACCTCGGTTGACGGCAAAACACCCGCACCGGGACGAATCCGGCGCGGGCGTTTCCCGCGGGGTCAGGCGGCGACCACGGTGGTGGCCGGCTCCAGCGCCAGGTCCAGCACCTCGCGGACGTCGCTGACGGTGAACACCGTCATGTTCTCCAGCACCTCGGCCGGGACGTCCTCGAGGTCCGGCTCGTTGCGCTTCGGCACGATCGCGGTGGTGATGCCGAGCCGGGAGGCCGCCAGCAGCTTCTGCTTCAGGCCGCCGATCGGCAGCACCCGCCCGGTCAGCGACACCTCGCCGGTCATCGCCACGTCCGCGCGGACCGGCCGTCCCGACAGCAGGGACGCCAGCGCCGTCGTCATCGTGATGCCCGCGCTCGGGCCGTCCTTCGGGATCGCGCCGGCGGGCACGTGGACGTGCACGCCGCGGTCCTTCAGGTCGCCGACCGGCAGCTCCAGCTCCGCGCCGCGCGAGCGCAGGTAGCTCAGCGCGATCCGGGCGGACTCCTTCATGACGTCGCCGAGCTGCCCCGTGAGCGTCACCCCGGTGTCGCCGGTCTCCCGGTCGGCCAGCGACGCCTCGATGTACAGCACGTCGCCGCCCGCGCCGGTCACCGCCAGGCCCGTCGCCACGCCCGGCACGCCGGTGCGGCGCTCGTTCCTGCTCAGCTCCACCTCGGGGGTGAACCTCGGCCGGCCCAGGTAGGCCTTCAGGTCGTCCGCGCCGATCCGGATCGGCAGCGCCGCCTTCTCCAGCGCGACGTTGGCGGCGACCTTCCGCAGCACCCGAGCGATCGAGCGGTCCAGGGAGCGGACCCCGGCCTCGCGGGTGTACTCGGCGGCGAGCAGCCGCAGCGCGTCGTCGCCGAACTCCACCTCCGGTGCCTCCAGCCCCGCCTTGTCGAGCTGGCGCGGCAGCAGGTGGTCGCGGGCGATCGTGACCTTCTCGTGCTCGGTGTAGCCGTCCAGCTCCACCAGCTCCATCCGGTCGAGCAGCGGCCCGGGGATGGCCTCGACCACGTTCGCGGTGGCGAGGAACAGCACGTCGCTCAGGTCGAGCTCCACCTCCAGGTAGTGGTCCCGGAAGGTGTGGTTCTGCTCGGGGTCGAGGACCTCCAGCAGCGCCGCCGTCGGGTCGCCCCGGTAGTCGGCGCCGACCTTGTCGACCTCGTCCAGCAGGACGACCGGGTTCATCGACCCGGCCTCGCGGATCGCCCGGACGATGCGTCCGGGGAGGGCGCCCACGTACGTCCGGCGGTGACCGCGGATCTCGGCCTCGTCCCGGACGCCGCCCAGGGCGACGCGCACGAACTCGCGCCCCATGGCCCGCGCGACCGACTCGCCGAGCGAGGTCTTGCCCACGCCGGGAGGACCGGTCAGCGCCAGGACCGCGCCGCTCCTGCGTCCGCCCACGACGCCGAGGCCGCGCTCCTCGCGCCGCTTGCGCACGGCCAGGTACTCGACGATGCGCTCCTTGACGTCGTCGAGGCCGGCGTGGTCGGCGTCCAGGATCTCGCGGGCGCCCGCGATGTCGTAGGCGTCCTCGGTCCGCTCGTTCCACGGGATGTCGAGGACGGTGTCCAGCCAGGTGCGGATCCAGCCGCCCTCCGGCGAGGCGTCGGACGACCGCTCCAGCTTGTCGACCTCCTTCAGCGCCGCCTCGCGCACCTTCTCGGGGAGGTTCGCGGCCTCGATCCGGGCCCGGTAGTCGTCCTCCTCGTCGGCGGGGTCGCCGTTCAGCTCGGCCAGCTCCTTGCGGATGGCCTCCTGCTGCTGCCGGAGCAGGAACTCCCGCTGCGTCTTCTCCATGCCCTCCTGGACGTCCTTGCGGATCGTCTCCGCCACGTCCAGCTCGGCGAGGTGATCGCGGGTCCACCCGATGACCAGGTTCAGCCGCTCCACCAGATCGACGGTCTCCAGAACCTCGATCTTCTGCTCGTCGCTCAGGTACGGCGCGTACCCGGCGTTGTCGGCCAGGGTCGACGGGTCGTCGATCTGCTGGACCACGTCCACGACCTGCCAGGCGCCCCGCTTCTGCAGGATCGCGCTGACCAGGCCCTTGTACTCCTTCGCCAGCTCCTGGGCGCGCCCGGACGCCGGCGGCGTCTCGATCAGGGTCCCCTCGACCCACAGCGCCGCGCCCGGCCCGGTCGTCCCGGTGCCGATCCGCACCCGCTGCACGCCGCGGACGACCGCGCCCGGCTCACCGCCGGGCAGCCGCCCCTCCTGCTCGATCACGCCGAGCGTGCCGACGGCGGCGTACTGTCCGTTCAGCCGGGGCACCAGCAGCACCCGCGGCTTGGCCGCCGACCGGATGCCCGGCCCCTTGGACTGCGCCACCGCCCGCGCGGCCTCGATGGCGGCCCGGACCTCGCCGCTCTCGGACAGGTCCAGCGGCACCACCATGCCGGGCAGAACGACCCCGTCCTCCAGGGGCAGCACCGGCAGCGTCACGGTCTCGCTCATGCTCAGCTCCAAGTCCGTAGGTGCACCCAACCTCAAGTTGAGTCATACACACTCAAGAAAACGGAGCAGGATTTTGTTTCCGCAGCAACGTTTGCTCTCAGCGATCACCTCCGGCCATGTCCCGTCCGCGCGAACCTGGCAGGTTCCGGACTTAGGTGGCAGGGGCGCTGACAACGTTCGGATTAAGTTGGCAGTGCGCCGGGGCGGAGTTCGGCAGGGTGCCGGGTGTGACCGGGATGTCGGTGGCGCCTGGCGGGGTGGTCGGTCGAGACGACCACTTCGAGTTGGCGTGGGTTTCGGCGGACGGGACAGATGTCCGTCGAGCCCTCTCAGAACTGTGGGCGGCGCCGCTGGAAAGCGGTCGCCCGGTACGACGGTTCCGGCCGTACAAGGGCCAGCGGCATCTTCCGGGCGAGTGGTGGTCGGCGACCGATGGCCACCTGGTCGGGTTCGAGTCGTGGCTGGAACGCGACCACTTGATGCTCTTGGACTTCGATCCGGCTGTCTCCGGGATCGCCTCTCAGCCGTTCTGGCTGTTCTGGTCTGCGGCGGATGGCCAGGTCCGGGCTCACGCACCGGATTACTTCGCCCGTCGACGGGACGGCTCGGCCCTGGTGGTGGACTGCCGTCCGGCGGATCGGCGGCGGCCACGTGACCTGGATGCGTTCGAGGCGACTCTGCGGGCCTGCGAGGCGGTCGGGTGGGAGTACCGGCTCGTGGGCGCCCCACGCAGTGTGCTGGTGCGAAATGTGCGGTGGCTGTCGGGATACCGGCATCCCCGGCACTACGACGCAGAGGTGTCAGCTCGCCTGCGTGCTGTCTTCACCGAGGACGTCCCGTTGCGGGATGGGGCTCAGCGGGTCGGGGATCCGATCGCGGTGCTACCGCGGCTGTTCCATTTGCTCTGGAGGCAAGAGTTGGTGACGGACCTGACGAGGCCACTCCATATGTCGGCGACGGTGTCCCTTCCGGAGGTCGTGTGAGTGGCGGACGGACGTCCCGGCCGGTGCTTCGGCTGGGCGACTGGGTGCACTACGACGACGGCGAGCATCAGGTGGTAGCGCTCGATGGGACAGCGGTTCGGCTGAGATCAGCGGGTGGACGGGAGTCAGCGGTTCTGCTGCCGTATTTGCTGGGCTCGCCGGGGTTCTCGGTGGTCGACGGCGAACCGTTTCCCGAGTTGGAACCCTTCGGGTTGCTGGATGGTCTGCCCGCTGAAGTCATGGAGGACGCCAAGGAGTGGGAGCGCCATGTCGTGGAGGTGATGACTGGGCTGCCGCCGAACGCTGAACCGGGTGCGGTTCCAAAGCCTCAGTATGATCCGGCGAGCCGGACCGTGGAAGAACGCGCCCAGGCTAAGGCCGAGGAGTTGGGAGTCGGGTCTCGGACCGTCTTCAGGCGCCGGACTCGCTACATAGAGCAGGGCCTGTGGGGACTGGTCGATCAGCGGGCAGTGCGGGAGTGGCAGGCGACCGGGCGGGTCGACACGAGAGTCGTCCAGGCCGTCCAGAACGCCCTGGATGCCGAGACGAACGTATCCACGGGCACGCGGTCGCGGTTGATCTGGAAGGTCACCAAAGCGCTTGACACCGAGTACGGGCCGGGGGCGGTGCCGCTGCCGGGAAAGACGACGTTCTATCGGCTGATCGAGGTGCTCTCGACGGGCCGTCACACGTTCGGTTCGGCGTCCACTCGGCGGCAGCTGACGAACCGGCCGGAGGGGCCGTTCACGCCGACGCTGGCCGACCGGCCGGGCGAGCAGGTGCAGGTCGATTCCACGCCGCTGGATGTGATGGTGCTGCTGGATTCCGGGGTGGCGGTCCGGGCGGATTTGACGATCGCGGTCGATGTCGCGACGCGGACGATCTGCGCGGCGGTGCTGCGGCCGGAGGGCACCAAGGCGGTCGATGCTTCGCTGTTGCTGGCCAAGATGCTGGTGCCTGAGCCGATGCGGCCGGGCTGGTCGCAGTCGTTGGCGATGTCGAGGTCGTTGTTGCCGCACGCGTCGTTGTTGGGAATCGACGCGCGGATGGAGGCGGCGGCCGCCAAACCGGTGATCGTCCCGGACGGGGTGGTCATCGACGGCGGCAAGGTGTTCGTCTCCGACACCTTCATGCGGGCCTGCGACCGGCTCGGGATCTCGGTGCAGCGGGCCCGGCCGAACACCCCGACCGACAAGGCCGTGGTGGAGGCGACGTTCCCGTCGATCAACAGCCAGTTCACCCAGTATCTGGCGGCCCACACCGGGTCCAATACCGACCGGCGCGGCCACCGAGTGGAAGAGCAGGCGGCCTGGACCGTCCCGGAGTTGCAGGCCCTGCTGGACGAGTGGCTGATCGCCGGATGGCAGCACCGCCCGCACGACGCGCTACGGGACCCGTTCTTCCCGCGCCGGACGATGTCGCCGAACGAGAAGTACTCGGCGTTGGTCGCTGCCTGCGGCTACCTCCCGCTCGTGCTGGGCAGCGAGGACTATCTGGAGCTGCTGCCGGTGAAGCGCCGCGCGATCAACGCCTACGGCATCCGGATCGACTACCGCACCTACGACTGCCGGGAACTATGGCCGCACCGGCGCCAGCACTCGGGGAACACGCGGATGAAGGGGCTCTGGGAGGTTCACTACGACCCCTACGAGCTGTCGCAGGTGTTCGTGCGCACCCCGGACGGCTGGATCACCGTCCCCTGGACGCACCGGGCGATGGTGACCGGGCCGTTCGCCGATTTCACCTGGAACCTGGCTCGCCAGGAAAGCGCGACCCGGGGACTGGATGACAAGAACGAGACCGAGGTCGCCAGAGTCCTGGACGAGCTGCTGACCCGCGCCGGCCAGGGCCCGGCACGCACACCTGCCGAACGCCGCAGCAACCGGATCGTCGCGCGCACCAAGGTCGCGGCCGCCACCCACCAACCGCCGTCCCGGGAACCCGCCGAACAGGCTGACGATCCCGAACCCGCAGACGACGCCGGGGAGCCGTCGGCGACCGTGGTCCCGTTCGGGATCTTCGACGCCCACGCCGAAGCCGAGAAGTGGATATGACCAGCCTTCCTGAGATCGACGGTGACGTTCCGCCCGACAGTCCGCTGACCACCAAGGAAGGCTGGGCCTCTTTCGTCCGGCACACCCCCGAGCCGCCCGAGGTGCTGAGCCCGCCGCAACTCGAAGCATTTCCTCTCCGACAGCAGGCGGCATACGAGCAGTTGCGGCGCGACTATCACGCCGATCTGCCGCTGGTGAACACCCCGATCATCCAGAAGGTCATCTCCACCGGGCGGCTGCTGATCCAGCTCAACCGGCGGCAGATTTCCGCCCGCCGAGGCATCGTCATCAGCGGCGCGTCCGGGACCGGCAAGACCACCGCGCTCACCCAGTTCGGCCGCGCGCATGAACTCGCCGTCCGCAAACGCCACCCCGATGACAAGACCCGGATCCCGGTCCTCTACGTCACCGTTCCGCCCGCTGCCACCTCCCGCATGCTGGCGGTCGAGTTCGCCCGCTTCCTCGGCCTGGAGTTCACCAGCCGCTACAACCTCACCGACGTCACCAACGCAGTCTGCTCGGTCGCCGCGCACACCCACGTCGGCCTGGTACTGGTCGATGAGATCCACAACATCTCCCTGGCCACCCGCACCGGCGCCGAAGTCTCCGATCAGCTGAAGTACTTCGCCGAACGGCTCCCGGCCACGTTCGTCTATGCCGGGGTCGAGGTCGAAGCCCAGGGCCTGTTCGCCGGGCCACGCGGACGGCAGATCGCCGGGCGGTTCACCGTCGTCCCGGCCGCCGCGTTCGCCTACGGCACCACCGACCAACGCGACGCCTGGCGCGCCTTGGTCGCGAGCCTGGAGAGCACACTGCGGCTCCGCCACCACAAGGCCGGAACCCTCACCGCCATGGCCGAAGACCTCTACCGGCGCACGGGCGGGATGATCGGCAGCCTGTCCCAACTCGTCCGCGGCGCAGCCCTGCTGGCGATCGAGGACGGCACCGAACACATCACCCGCGAGCATCTGGAGCTCGTCCCGCTCGACTACGCCGCGCAGGCGTCCAACACCGCAGCACGCCGCTCGGCCAAGGCCGTGTGATGCCGCGCCGTCTCCCGCTCCCGGTCCCGCCCGCGACGGGCGAGACCGTCAAGTCCTACCTGATGCGCCTGGCGACCCTTCACGATGTGATCTACGGCGAACTCTGGCACTGGGTCAGCGCCCCGATCAACGGCGACGCCAAGCGGCGGATCATCGTCGGGTCACGGCTGGCCGAGGCCACCGGCTATCCGCTGGACCGCTTGGCCAAGGCCCTGCCCGAACTCGACCCCGGAACCGAATGGCTGCAGCTGCGCGACATCCCACAACCGGCCTGCCCGCGCTGCACCGCCCGGCACCCCGGCGGGGCGGTCAGGCGGCTATTCCCGCTGAACGCCTACGTCTGCCGACGACACCGCTACTGGCTCGGTCCGCCCGACGTCGGCGAGGAGTCCTATCGCCGCTTGGACGATCTCCCCGAGTTGCTGGCCGCCCAGCGCAAGCACCGCCGGCTGGCGCGCCTCTGGGGCCCGCTACCGGTATTCGACGCACTCGTCCACGCCTTCAAGATCTGCGCAGTTCTCTGGAAGAACGGCCCAGAAGAAACCCACGGCCACAGCCGCTGGTGGCACTGGGAGCATCGCCTCGACCAACTCATCCCCAAGACCGGAACCCGAGAGTCGTTCAGCCACTCACGCTGCTACGCGGCGATCTATCCCGAAGCCGTCACCATCGCCGCTCTGCTGGCCCACCCCGTCTGGCGAGTCAAGGCCACCTGTCCCCTGGGCGACCCCGACACCGACCACCGCTGGGACTTCACCGAACAGTTCGGCCGACGGCTCGGCCTGGACGACTACTACCCTGAAGACCCCAGGCACCCCGTCATCCTCTGGGCCGACCACCACGCGCCCCAGCCCTTGATGGTGCCCACAACGTTTCTCGAACATCGAGTGGGCAGCATCGACGGCGCCTCTCCGGGCCCACCGGTCCGCGCACTACGCAAACACCACCAAGCGGCCCGCTACTTCGCTGGCAAACGCTACGCCGCCAACACCCTGATCTACCACCAGCACCCCGGCACCCCGGTCATCGAGACCTACTATCCCCGTCCTGGCCCCTACGCCCGCCAACGCATGCGCCTGGCCGCCGAAGCGGCGGCCAGGCACAGTTCAGACGACACCCCCCGAACCGGCCCACGCAGCGCTCCACCACGCTGAACTCAGCGGCTCTCCGGCCCCGCGGACACAGCGCGAAGACGACAATGAGTGCATGGCTCCAGATCTGGAATCGGGCTTTGAACCTGCTGCGCTCCTTGACCGGATCACCACCGCGACCGAGCGCCTGATCACCACCACTGACGGCCTCAGCGACGATGACATGCGTTCCCCGTCCCTACTGCCGGGCTGGTCACGAGGACACGTACTGACCCATCTGGCCCGCAACGCCGAGGGCGGCACCCGGCTGCTGAACTGGGCACGGACAGGAGAGCCCGCACAGGAATACCCGAGCCTGACGGCGCGGGCAGCCCAGATCGAAGCGGGCGCCGACCGAAGCACCACCGAACTGATCGCCGACGTTCGCGCCAGCGCCGACCAATTCGCGACCGAGTACTCGCTGATGCCCGCCGAGGCCTGGAGACACACGGTCCAGTGGACTGCCGGGCAACGGCATCCCGCGGCCCGGATCGCCGACGCACGACTCTGCGAAGTACTCGTCCACCACGTCGATCTACAGGTCGGCTTCACACCCGACGACTGGCCCACGGACTTCGTCACCTACGAACTCGACGTCGTCACCACAGCGCTCAACCGCCGGGAAGAGTCGCCTCCCATGCGGCTCCACGCCACCAACACCGACGTTCGGTATGACATATCCGCCGGCAACGACACACCCCTGATCCGAGGTCGCCAGGCATCCCTGCTCGCCTGGCTCATGGGACGCTCAGCGGGCACCGACCTCACCCTCGACAACGGCAAGATCCTGCCCACCCCGCCCTTCCTCTACTGAGAGCACACCAAGATCAACCGAAACTGCAACGTTAGTCCGAACAACTCCAACAAGCTCCGTTCGGACCTACCTTGCAACCCCCTGCTCACCACGCCGCAGGTCTGCAACTTCTAGCCGGAACGGACACGGCCACCCCGGCCGCCCGGAAAACTCCTTGCGCGGGGTGGGGGGCTGTGCAAGGGTCGGCGCGATGTTCCGGATGCGGTTCAGGAGGCTGCCCGTGTACACCAGCACCGCCACAACGACCGGTTGCCCGGCGGTGGAGCGCACGGCGGCCTAGCCGCCACCCACGCTCCACGACGCCGAGGCGAGTCCCACGCGGGGATCGTCCCGCCAGACCTGCCCGCGCGAAGCAATGCGCCGGTGTCGAACCCATGGAGCATCGTGTCGTCTTCTGAACGGCCGGCGGCCCCCCTCGGCCGCTGGGTGATCTTCGTTCTGGCTCTGACCTGCGGCGTCGCCGTGGGGAACATCTACTTTCCGCAGGCGGTCAGCCCGCTGGTGGCGGACGGCCTCGGCGTCTCGCCGGGCTCGGCCGCGCTGGTGGTGACCGCCGCGCAGTTCGGGTACGCGGCCGGGAACTTCCTGATCGTGCCGCTCGGGGACCGGTTCCCCCACCGCACGCTGATCGTCGTCATGCTCGGCGTGACCGGCGTGGGACTGCTCGGGGCCGCAGGCGCGCCCGCGCTGCCGGGGCTCGTCGGGGCGAGCGCCCTCGTCGGGGTCACGACCGTCGTCGCGCAGGTGATCGCGCCGATGGCGGCCGGGCTGGTGCCGGACGACCGGCGCGGCGCGGTGATGGGGACCCTGCTGGCCGGGTCGATCGGCGGCATCCTGCTCGCCCGGACGTTCGGCGGCATGGCCGGCGAGTGGCTCGGCTGGCGGGCGCCGTACCTGATCGCCGCCGCCGTCGCGCTGGCGCTCGCCGCGGGTCTGGCGTTCGCCCTGCCCGTGACCGTCCCGCCGTCGCGGCAGCCGTACCCCGCGCTGCTGGCCGCGCCGCTCCGGCTGCTGCGCCGGGAGCCCGAGCTGCGCCGCTCGTGCTTCTACCAGGCGACGATCTTCGGCGCCTTCCAGGCGGTGTGGACGGGCGTCGCGCTGTTCCTCACCGGCCCGGTGTACGGCCTCGGCGCGCCGGCGGTCGGCGTCCTCGCGCTGGTCAGCGCGGGCACCATGGTCGCGACGCCCGTCGCGGGCCGGCTGGTCGACCGCGCGGGGTCCGACCCGGTGAACCTCGCCGCGATCCTCGGGACCATCGCCGCCGCCGCGGTGCTCGCGCTCGGCGGGCTGGGCGGCGCGGCCGGGCTCGCCGCGCTCGGCGCCGGGACGCTGCTGCTGGACGTGGCGATGCAGTCCGGCATGATCGCCAACCAGGCGCGGATCTTCGCGCTGCGGCCGGAGGCCCGCAGCCGCGTCAACACCGCCTACATGACCTGCGCGTTCCTGGGCGGCAGCACCGGTTCATGGCTCGGCGCCACCGCCTACGCCCGGTCCGGCTGGACGGCCCTCTGCGCGCTGGTCGCCGTCCTGGCCGTCCTGGCCCTGGCCCGCCACCTCCTCCACCGCCGCACCACGGCGGCGGTACGGACCGGCGGGCAGGCCGGCGACCGGCTGCTCAGGACGCCGCGAAGGCCTTGAGGAACGTGTCGACGGCCCCCAGGGTCACGGCGCGGATCTCCTCGTCGGGGACGTCCCTGGTGCCCAGCTGGGTGCGCTTGTCGAGGGGCGCCCCCAGCAGGGCCGTGAACTGCTCGGCGGCGGCGACCGGGTCGGTGACGCGCAGGCGGCCGGCGAGGGCCAGCCGCGCCAGGCGGTCGGCCAGGGCCTCGATCACCCGGTCGTTCACCTGCCCCCAGACGACGCCGATCAGGTCGGGGAAGCGGCTGAACTCGGCGAGCAGCAGGCGGCGCAGCGTCCAGGAGCGTTCGTCGCAGTAGCAGTGGGCGAGGCTGAGGCCGACGTCCTCCAGGAGCGCGCGCAGGTCGCCGCCGGTGTCGGTCAGGCGCTCGACGGCGGCCAGGTTCTGCGCGAGCGCCTGCTCGGCCAGGAGCGCGACCGTCTGGCGGAGCACGGTCTCCTTGTCGCCGAAGTGGTTGTACACGGTGGCCTTGGCGACGCCCGCCTCGGCGGCGATCGCGTCCACCCCGGCCTGGGCGTACCCCTCCCGGGCGAAGACGGCGAACGCCGCGTCGAGGATGGCCTGCCTCTTGTCGATGCGCCCCCGCGACCCGGTGAGATCCGCTGCGCTCATGGTCACGAGTCTAGCCCCGGATTGGACTCGCGAGTCTGGTCAAGTGGACTGGTTCAGACAAGTATGTCTAGTCTTCTTTTCTAGACTGACGAGTCCAATCTTGGAGATGACGCATGGACGGAACCGATACCGGCCGGTTCGACCCCGCGCTGCGGTGGCTGATCGGGGCGGTCCTGCTCGGCGGGATCATGGGGATCCTGGACGGGACGATGGTCGCCGTCGCGGCGGACACCCTCGTCGCCGGGTTCGGCACCTCGCTGGGCGCGGTCGGCTGGGTCTCCACCGCCTACCTGCTGGCACTGACCACCGCGATCCCGGTGACGTCCTGGGCGGTGGACCGGGTCGGCGCGCGGCGGCTGTGGCTCGGCGGGCTGGCGGTCTTCCTCGCCGGCTCGCTCGCCTCGGCGCTGGCGTGGGACGTGGGAAGCCTGATCGCCTTCCGCGTCGTGCAGGGGCTCGGCGCCGGGATCATCGATCCGCTGGTGCTGGTCCTGCTGGCCCGCGCCGCCGGACCCGCCCGCGCGGGTCGCGTCATGGGGCTGATGGGCCTCATCCTGTCCCTCGGTCCCGTCGCCGGCCCCGTCGTGGGCGGGGTCGTGCTCGACGCGCTCGGCTGGCGGTGGATGTTCCTCATCAACCTGCCGGTCGGCGCGGTGGCCCTGCTCCTGGCACGGCGCGTCCTGGCGGCCGAGGCCCCTGGTCCGGACGCGCCGCGCACCCGCCTCGACATCACCGGGCTCGCGCTGCTGGGACCGGGGTTCGCCGCCGGGATTCTCGCCCTCTCCCGGGCCGTGGGGCAGCCCGCCTGGCAGCCGCTCGTCCCCCTGGTGGCCGCCGTCGTCCTGCTCGCCGCCTACGCCGTGCACGCGCTGCGGGCCCGCCGGACACCGCCGCTCATCGACGTCCGGCTGTTCGCCCGCGGGTCCTTCACCGCCAGCGTCACCGTCATGACGCTGACCGGGCTCGGCACCTTCGCCGCCCTGTTCATGCTGCCGCTGTACTACCAGCAGGCCCACGGGCACGGCGCGCTCGCGGCCGGCCTGCTGGTCACGCCCGTCGGGATCGGCGGCGCCCTCGCCATGCCGGTGGCGGGACGGCTGTCCGACCGCGCCGGGTCCCGGGCGCTCGCCCAGGGCGGCGCGGCGCTGGCACTGCTCGGCATGCTGGCCTTCACACGGGTGACCGCCGGCACCGGCGAGGTCTGGACGTCCCTCGCCGCGCTCGCCGTCGGCCTCGGGCTCGGCTGCGTCGGGGCGCCGACGATGGGCGCGCTGTACCGGACACTGCCCCCCGAGCTCGTCCCGCAGGGCAGCTCGGTGCTCTACATGCTGAACCAGCTCGGCGCCTCGGCCGGCATCGCGGTCGTCGCGCTGATCGTCCAGCACGCCGCCGGCGGCCCGCCCGCCGCCGGATACCACGGCGTGGCCTGGTTCGGCGCCACCGCCGCCGCGGTGATCCTGGCCGGCACCGCCGCGCTGCCCGGGCGGCCCGGGCCGGCCCCGGCCCGCCGCTCCGGCAATGCCCAGGTAAAGGACGCTTCGCGATCTTGATTCTTTGCGCGGGGGCCGGTTTACGTGCGCATGACGCGCGGGTACGTAACGCAACGAGAACGTGACACACAGTGAACGTAGGAACCTGGGGGCGGCAAAGCCCCAGGTCGCGAGACGGGAGGCAGCGGATGATCCGCACGGAGCGTGAGATCCGGTCCGCCTCCCCGTCCTCTCCCCCGCGCGGGCCGGTCCGTGCGGCCGAGGGCGTTCGCCGCGCGCCGCACCGCGGCCGGCACCGCCCCCCAGCGGGTGCCGCGGGCCCGGCGCCCGGCGACACACCTCGGGCCCTCGGCCGTACCGGACCGGCCCCGCGCCGACGTCCTCCCCAGGGCCCGGTGCCGCCCGCCCCCGCGGCACCGGCGTCCCCACGGCCGGACCGGCGGCCGGCGGCACCGGACCGCGCCGCCGGTCCGGCCCCGGGCATCCGGGCGCCGTCGTGGCGCCCTCCCCCGATCGCCGGGCGATCGCCCGCGCCCGGCACGCGACGGGAGGGAGGTGGGAGTCAGCCCCGAGACGATCCGGCGCCGCGCCGGTGAACACAGGCGGCCGGAACTTTCGTCCGACCCCCGTCCCGGCCGCCCACGCAGTAAGGGATCGCTGCGGAACCGGCCCGTGGAGGAGCGACACCCTCCACGGGCCGCGGTTCACAGCTTCAGCCGCCAGACCTGCCCGTGCACGACGTCCCCGAACCGCTGCACCGGCGGCTCCTCCTCGGTGAGGACGAACCCGGCCCGCTCGTAGAGGCGGTGCGCGGCATGCTGGAGCGCCGTGGTCCACAGCATGATCTCGGCGTAGCCCGCCTCGGCCGCGAACCGGACGCACTCGGCGACCAGCACGGCCCCGACCCCCGTCCCGCGGGCGTCGGGCTCCACGTGCAGCAGCCGGAGCTGCGCCACGTCGTCCTCGCGCCGCACGCAGAACACCGCGCCCAGCCGGACGCCGTCCGACTCGGCGATCCACGCGTTCTCCCGCTCCGGGTCGTGGCCGCGCACGTAGTCGGCGACGACGGAGGCGACGAGCGCCTCGTACGTGCGGTCCCAGCCGCACTCCTCGTCGTAGAGGGCGCCGTTGCGCTCCACCACCCAGCCGAGGTCGCCGGGACGCAGCGCGCGCAGCGTGAACCCGCCGCCGCGCGGGCGGTCCCCGAGGATGCCCTGGATGGTGCGCATCGCCGAGACGAGCCGCCGGCGGTCGGCGGGGTCCAGCCCGTCCAGCAGACCGCGGATCTCGGCGACGGAGCGCCCGTCCAGCATCGCGAAGACCTCGCGGCCCTGCGGGGTCAGCCGGACGATCTGGCGGCGCGCGTCACCCGCCGCGCGCTCGCGGACGACCAGGCCGTCGGCCTCGAAGCGGGCCAGCATCCGGCTGAGGTAGCCCGCGTCGAGGTCGAGGGCGCGGCGCAGGGCGAGGACCTCGGTGTCCTCCCGCTGCGCCAGCTCGAAGATCACCCGCGCCTCGGTGAGCGAGTACGGCGACCGGACGAGGCCCTCGCCGAGCACGCCGATGACGCCGGTGTAGAAGCGGTTGAACGCGCGGACCGTGCCGACGTCCTCCGGGGTCACCGTCATGACCGCCCCCTAATGTTTGACTCAGTCAAACATTAGGGGATCGGCGCGGCAGGACACCAGTCCCGGGAAGGTTCAGACCTTGGCCTCCGCCTTGGCGGGGGACAGCGCCCGCGCGTCGTGCACGATCCTGCGCTCGACGAAGAACGTCATCAGCGGGACGATGCCGCCGAGCACGATCATCACCATCCGGCCGAGCGGCCAGCCCGTCCGCCGCCACAGGTCGTAGGCGGCCACCAGGTAGACCATGTAAAGGAACCCGTGGACGGGCGCGACGATGCCCGCGAGCGCCGGCATGTCGGTGGGGCCGTACTTGAGGATCATGCCGATCGTCAGCAGCACCAGCAGCGTGCCGACCACGAGCGCCAGGATGCGGTACCTGGTCACCGCGCCTTCCACAGAAGTCACACCTTTCGTCCGGGCGAAGCGGCGAGGGCGGGGTCAGCCGCGCCCGCGGCTCTGCGCGTTGAGCCGCGCGAGGTAGCGGTTGTAGGCCGCGAGTGCGGGGTCCTCTTCCTCCTGCTGCCGGATGATCTCCCGCTTGACCTCGGCCTCCGCGGGCTCCTCGATCTCCTTCGGGGCCGGCTGCACGCCGGCCCGCTCGTCGCGGATCATCTTGACCCACATCACCACGACGAAGATCGCGAAGATCGGCCACTCGAACGTGTAGGCCCAGCTGCGGTCGTTGCCGGACTGGGCGCGGTCGAACTGCCACCAGCCGAAACCGAGGAACGCGCCGCACAGCACGATCGCCAGAGCGTGCAGCCCGAGCCAGCCTGGGGTGAGGAACCGTCGCACGTCCCCGAGCCTACCCGCGGTCCCCCGGACCGCGACCGCGACCCCGCCCGCCGCGGTGGCCGGCTCCTCCACCTGCGCGGCGTCGAAGAGGATGCGGCGGCCGTCCGGGGCCCGGCGGCGCCGCAGGAGGCCCCGGCTCACGTACGCGTACAGCGCTGTGGGCGAGCTACGCGTTCGGCCAGCCCCTCCCCTACAGCCAGGCCGGCGTCGGACGGAACGCGTTCGCACACGAGTCCGGCATCCATGCGGACGGCGCGCTGAAGGACCACGGCAACTACGAGATCACCAGAAACTGTCACGGGTTGCCCTTACGTTGCCAGGCATGGCGAGCAGCGTGGCGGCGACGGCCGCACAGGCGTACACGTACACACGGCCGTCCGGGCTGGACGAGGGCCTCCTGGGCCTCTCCACGTCCGGTGGGACGACGGGCAGCGGGCCGCAGGCGCACCCGTACTTCTTCAGCGGCGTGCTGACGCAGGCGGCGCCGGCCGCGGCGGCCCTGCTCGCCCTGGCCGACGTAGCCCAGACGCGGTACTTCCAGCCGCGGCCGACGTCGTTCCGGGATCCGGTCGTCACGTGCAACGGCGACCGGATCCGGATGGAGTCGTTCTCGGCGTGCGGCGGCGTCTACGCGCGGCTGGACGTCCTGGAGCCCGCTCTGGACGGCGAGGTGCACGAGCGCGGCACGACGAACGTGGACGTCAACGGGCCGTTGCGGGAGGCGCTCGCCCGCGTGGGCGGCTCGGACCCGCTGCATCTGGCGGTCGGCGCCGAAGAACTGGCGGTGACCACGGTGGACGGCGCCGTGGTGGAGAAGAAGGTGCCGCTGCCCGACCGGTGGCTCCGGGGGTTCGCCGAGGTCCAGGTCATCACGGCGGGGTTCGATCTGCGGGGCGAGCTGAAGGGGCCCGACGCGGTGCGCTTCCTGCGGTCCCTGCCGCGCGGCTCGCGCGGGCCGCTGTGGGCGGTGCCCGCCGGGCGGACGCTCCGGGCCACGTCCCGTCCGGCCGCCGGGGCGGTGTGCCTGGCCGGGCCGGACCGGCTGCGGACGATGCTGCCGCTGCTCCGCTTCGCGCGGGCCATGCGCGTCTACGGGCCGTCCGCCGGCGATGGCGGCGGTCCCGTGTCGAGCGTGTGGGAGCTGGAGCTGCCCGGCATGCGGTACGTGCTGACGCTGTCCCCCCAGCATTCGCGCGGCTTCTCCGGTGAGGGGGCGGTGCTGGACGCCCTCTCGACCGACGAGGCCGCGGGAGACGCCGATCTGGTGGGCGCCCTGCTGTCCTTCGAGCCGCGGGTGGAGCCGGACCTTCTGGCGGAGCGGTCCGGGCTCTCGCTGGAGCGGACGAAGGCGGCGCTGGTCCAGCTAGGGACGTCCGGACGCGTCGGGTTCGACGCGGCCGAGGCCGCGTTCTTCCACCGGGAGCTGCCCTACGATCCGGCGCGGGTGGCCGACCTCAACCCGCGGCTGCGGTCCGCGCGCACGCTCGTCGAGGACGGCGCGGTCCGGTTCACGGGCGAGGACGCCGCCGTCGTGCTGAGCAACGGCACGGAGCGCCAGGTCCGTTTCGAGGGCGACCGTGTCACGTGCACGTGCCCGTGGTGGTTCGACCATCGGGGCCGACGCGGGCCGTGCAAGCACGTCCTCGCCGCCCGGATGGTCCGCCGCGAGGTCGCCGTGGAGGCGGCGCGATGAGCACCTGGGACGACGTCCAGAAGGCCATCGACGACCACGACGTCGACCGGACCGCCCGCCTGGTGGCCGGGCTCGACGAGGCAGGGCGCCGCGAGATCGCCAGGGAGCTGCCCGGGCGGCTGAAGGCGATGCGCGCGGCGTCGGAGTTCGGGTCCCTCGACCGCGGGGTTCTGGAGCCGCTGATGGTCGCGGGCGCGGGAACGATCGGCGGCCCGGCGGGAGTGGCCACGTGGCTGTGCCGCAGGGACCTGCGGCTGTGGTGGAGCGCGGACCGCTACGCGCCGCTCTGCGCGGCCCTCGACGCCGTCACGTCGCACCGTCCCGCCGAGTGGCGCGCGGAGGTCGCCCGGCGCGTCGCCGACCGCATCCGCGTCTCGGACGGCGAGTGGGCGCTGTGGCACATCGCGGCGGCGTTCACCCGGTCGGCGGATGCCGCTCCCCCGGCGTCGGACGGCTTCGTCGTCGGGTGGGTGACCGACACCGTCCCGCGGCGGCTCGCCGACGACCCGTTCCTGGACGCGCTCGTCCCGAGGCTGTTCGAGGCGGAGGGCGTGGGAGCCGCTCTCGCCGACGACGAGGCCAGGCTCCAGTGGGACAAGACCCTCATGAGCACCTGGGCCGCGACCATCGCCGCTCTCGCGCACACCGGGCGGCTCGACCGCGCACTCCTCCTCGACGGCTGCATGGGGCGCTTCCTGCGCGGCGGCACTCTCCATAACCTGCGCTGGTTCGTCCGGCTGCACGACGCCCTGGAGCCCACCGGGGACGAGGTGGTCGAGCGCGTGCGCGACTACGTCCGGCTGCTGCCGGCCGCGCCCTCGACCGTCGCCGACCTCGCCCTGCGCCAGGTACGGCGGGCCGACGAGCTCGGACGCCTCGACGGCGCCCTGGTCGAGGAGGCGGCGGACGCGGTGCTGTTCCGCCCGGAGAAGAAGCTCGTCCGGAACGCGCTGACCTGGCTCGACAGGTCGGCGCGCGAGCGCGGCCGGGTCGAGGCGACGCTCCGGGCCGTCGCCGCCGTCTTCACCTCCGACGTGCTCGACCTCCGGGAGCGCGCCGTCACGATCGCGGTCCGGCACGCCGACCACGCGGGCGAGGCCGTCCGGGAGGAGATCCGCGGCGCCGCGGCCTGCCTCCCGCCCGTCCCGCGCGAGCAGATCGCACGGGCGTTCGGCGAGGTCGACGCGGCGGACGAGCCAGAGCCGCCCATGGCGCCGCCGCCGTTCGTCCCGCGCGAGGCACCCGCGCCCATCGGGTCGCTCACGGAACTGGCGGAGGAGTTCGTCGGCCTTCTGCGCGGCATGGAGGAGGACTGGCGCGCGGCCGAGCGGTTCCTGGCCGCCCTCATCGGCTTCGCCCGCAGCGACCCGGAGGCGACGCGCGAGGCGCTCAGGGCGCCGGCCGACGAGAACGCACCATGGATCACCCAGCCCGACACCTACACGTACATGCACGAGACCACCCGGGAGAGCTGGGCCCAGTACCCCGTGCAGACACTGCTCCGCCCGGCGACGCCGCCCCGCGTCTACCGCGCCCTCGCCGCCCTCATCAAGGGCCGGTCCCGGTCGGCGGAGACGATCTTCGCCCCGCAGCTGCAACGTTTCCTCACCCTGCGGAGGTGCGAGATCGCGTCGGCGGTCGGGACGGTGCCCGTCCTGCTCGCGACGCCGACGGAGGGCAGCGGCCACGTCGACCCCGGCGTCCTGGTCGGACGCCTGGAACGGCTGGAGGAGGCGGGCGCCGAGCCCGGCCGGGCCGATCTCGCGCAGGCGATGCTCCGCGTCCCCCGCGAGATCGACCCGGCCGCCGTGGCACGCGCGAAGGGGCTGGCGTCCAAGGCCGGGCAGGCCGTCGCGGCCTGGCTCGCCGAGGGCGGCCTCGCCGACCCCGCCGTCACGTGCGAAGTGCTCGACGCGCCGATCGCGACCATCAAGGGCCGGAAGCGGCGCCTGCCGTCCCGGATCCTGTCCACGGTGGAGATGCCCGGCGACTCCGACATCGCCCACCTGTGCTCCTTCCCCGAGGAGGGCTGGACGGACTTCGGGACGAGCACCTTCGGCCTGTCCACGGCCTTCTGGCCGTCCGTCCTGCCGTCCCACCGCGAGGTGGCGGCCGCGCATCTCGCCCCCCACGCAAGCGACGGGTCGTGGGGCCAGGGCGCCCTCCTGCTCGACCTGGCCGAGGCGCACGGGCCCACCGGTGCGGCCACCGCGACGCTGCTGGCCTTCGCGCTCGCCGGCCCGAGCCCGGACGAGCGGACGAGCGTCGTCGAGGCGCTCCTCGCCTTCAGCGCGCAGGGCGCCCTCCCGGCGGCCGAGACGGGCGCGGCCCTCGGGCGGCTGACCGCGCTGGACCGCATCACCCCTTCGCGCGCCGTGAAGGCGCTCACGGCCGCCGCCGACGCGGGCGCCCACACCGATGTCTGGACGATCATCAAGGCCGCCCTCCCGGACGCGCTCCCCGCCCCGGGTGCACGCGCCGCCACCGGGATGCCCGACCTCATCGCCCTCGGCACCCGCATGGCCGAGAGCACCGGGGCAAGGGGCCCGATTCCCGAGGTCCGGGCGGTGGCGGGCCGCGGCGGGTCCAGCCGGCTCGTGAAGGAGGCCGGGCGGCTCGACCGTGCCCTCGCAACCTGAGCGGGCGTCCCGGGGTTTCCAGAAGTGTCCGCCCCGTATGGGACGCTGGGAACGCCGGGAAGGGAGCGCTGGACGATGACCGAGACACTCGCGTTCGGCACGGTCGACACCGTGCTCGGCCGCCTGCTCGTCGGCGAGACGGAGACGGGGGTGGTCTCGCTGAACTTCCGCGACACCCCTGCCCATCGCGCCCGCGTCGCCAAGGCCTCCGGGCTGCCGGTGGTGGAGGCTCCCGGCCGGACGGAACCCGTCCTGTCCGCGCTGCGCGACTACTTCGCGGGCGATCTGAAGCACTTCGAGACCCCGATCGATTGGAGGCTCACCTCGGACGTCCAGCGGCAGGTGCTCTCGACGCTCTACGCGTCCGTCCCCTACGGGAAGGTCATCACCTACGGAGCGCTGGGCGACCGCAGCGGCACCGGCGTGCACGCGCAGGTCATCGGCCAGGTGATGGGGAGCAACCCGATCCCGCTGATCGTCCCCTGCCACCGGGTCGTCGCCTCGAACGGCCTCGGCGGCTACAGCGGCGGCTCCGGCGTCGAGGTCAAGCGCTGGCTCCTCACCCTGGAGGGCGCCCTCCCCGCCACCCTCGACTGGGACATCACCCGCGCACCGTGACGTTTACCGACGGGAAGTCGGAAAACCTAGAATGGGCGGGTGCCGAAGATCAGTGAGGCGACCGTCGCCGAGCACCGGGCGCGGCAGCTGCGCACCCTGCTGGACGCCGCGCGGGCGCTGGTCGCCGAGGAGGGCATCGAGGCGCTCTCGCTCGCGGCGCTGGCCCGCCGGGTGGGGCTGTCGCGGCCGAGCCTGTACGAGTACTTCCGCTCGAAGGACGACCTGGTCGCGGCCGTCCTGGAGCAGGAGCTGCCGCGCTGGGCGGCGCACGTCGAGCGGGCGCTGGCCGGGGCGGAGAGCCTGGAGGGCAAGGTCGAGGCCTACATCAGGGCACAGCTGGAGGTCATGACCGACGGACGGCACGCCGCCGCGGTCGCGCTCGTCGAGCACGCCCTCGCCGAGCCGGCGCTCGAACGCATCCGGGTCGGGCACGCGCAGTTGCTGAGCCCGCTCGCCACCGCCTTGGCGGCGGGCGGCGTGCCCGAGCCCGCCCTGCGCGCCGAGCTGATC
Source organism: Actinomadura sp. B10D3 (assembly GCF_039871695.1). Taxonomy (NCBI): domain Bacteria; kingdom Bacillati; phylum Actinomycetota; class Actinomycetes; order Streptosporangiales; family Thermomonosporaceae; genus Actinomadura; species Actinomadura sp. B10D3. Next base: position 21,072 of record NZ_JBDPLY010000008.1, on the reverse strand, counting down.
CAGGGGCTGGTCGACGCCGCCGCCCGCGTCGCGCAGCGAGACCCGGCCGCCGTCGAGAGCGTCGTCGCCGTAACGCTCGCCCAGGCGACCAGGGGGCTGGGCTAGGCGGGCGCCTGCGCGTACGAGACGCCGGTGAGGGTCTCGGAGATCTCCCAGAGGCGGTCTCCCAGGCCCGGCCGGTCCGCCTGCGGGGGCGTGACCACCTCGGTCGGGGAGCCGCGGTACTGGAGCAGGCGCGGGCCGTAGCAGCCGCCGCCCTTGACCTCCGGCGCCGTCGCGGCATACAGCGACGGGAGGGCACCGGCGGCCGCGGACTGCGCCATCAGCGCGTTGCCCACGCCGGTGACCTTCTCCATGAAGGAGTTGCCCTGCATCCTCGGGCCGGTCTGCTGGAGGTTGGTCGCGGCGTAGCCGGGGTGGGCCGCGACGCTGGTCACCTCCGGCGCCCGGCGGTCCAGCTCCCTGGCGAAGACGAGGTTGGCGAGCTTGGCCTGGCCGTAGGCGGACCACTTGCGGTAGCCGCGCTCGTACTGCAGGTCGTCGAAGCGGATCCGCCCCGACCACGCGAAGGCCGAGGTCACCGTGACGACCCGCGCGGACGGCGCGGCGCGCAGCGAGGAGAGCAGCAGGCCGGTGAGCGCGAAGTGGCCGAGGTGGTTGGTGCCGAACTGCATCTCGAACCCGTCGGCGGTGGAGCGGCGCGGGATGGCCATCACGCCCGCGTTGTTGACCAGGATGTCGAGGGGCGCGTCGCCGTGCCGGGCCGCGAACGTCCGGACCGACGCCAGGTCGGCGAGGTCCAGGGAGCCGAGCGCGATGTCGGCGCCCGGGGCGGCGACCTTCATCCGGTCGAAGGCGGCCTGGCCGCGTTCGGCGCTCCGGCACGCCAGCACGACGGACGCGCCGTGCTTCGCGAGCTGGAGGGCCGTGTGGTAGCCGATGCCGCTGTTGGCCCCGGTGACGATCGCCCGCCGGCCGCGCAGATCGGGGATGTCGCCGGCCGTCCATCCGCCCATGGGGCACCTCCACGTCATATCGCGAGTTTCACAAGTTAGACGCGTCCTCGAATAGCGGCAACGGATTCGCGATGTGGCGCGATTCACAGCGGGAGCGCGCCCGGCGGGCATGTCGCGGGCGCGCCCGCCTCGGCGGAGGGGGCGCGCCGCTGCGCTCAGGCGGGGAGGTGCTTCTCGATGGCGGCGACGACCTCGGCCGCCTCCGGCTCGGTCTGGGGCGCGAACCGGGCCGCGACCGCGCCGTCCGGCGCGACCAGGAACTTCTCGAAGTTCCACCGGATGTCGCCGGTGTGGCCCTCGGCGTCCGGGGTGCCGGCGAGCCCCCGGTACAGCGGGTGCCGGCCGTCCCCGTTGACCTCGACCTTCTCGGTCATCGGGAACGTGACGCCGTACGTCGCCGAGCAGAACTCGGCGATCTCGTCCGCGGTGCCGGGCTCCTGGCCCATGAACTGGTTGCAGGGGACGCCGAGCACGGTGAAGCCGCGTCCGCCGAACCTCTCCTGCAGCCGCTCCAGGCCGGCGTACTGGGGGGTGAGGCCGCACTTGGAGGCGACGTTGACGACGAGTACGGCCTTGCCCTGGTACTGCCCGAGGTCCGCGGATCCGCCCCGCAGACCGTCGATCTCTACGTCGAAGACAGACATGAGGCCGATCCTAGGAGATCACCCCCGAAGACCGGCCGGGCCCCGCCTCTGCCCTCGTTCCTGCTCGGCCGGCGCCGGACGGGAGGCACCGCCGCCGGCGGCGGTTCACGTGCCCAGGGCGTTCACGAAGGCGGCGAGCTGGTTGCCCGCGTTGCCCAGCTCGGTGATGGCGTTGTTGACCACGCCCGCCGCGGCCGTCGGAGAGCTCAGCAAGTAGAAGATGACGAAGGCGATCGCCACGTAGCGGAGGTTCTTCTTGTTCATCCTGCGCCCGTCCCTCGGTTGTAGCCGCGACACAATTGACCCGATCCAATTGTGCCCAGCCGCGTCTGTCCGCAAAGCGCGATTTTACTGTGACGCGGCGGCAACCGCTTGGTGGCCCCGATCACTCTCGGGCACCATGAAGCCCCGTACCGTCGGGGGTACGGGGCCAGGGAGCCGGCCGTCAGTTCGGGATCGCGCTCATGAACTGCGACAACGACTCGGCGGCGTTGCCGAGCCCGCTCAGCGCGTTGTTGACGAGGGTCGCCGCCCCCTGGGGCCTGCTGATGACGTACCACGCCACGAAGGCGATGCCTGCGATCTTCATATGCTTCTTGTTCACTTCCACCACCCTCTGAAGTCGGTTGCCTACGCAGTGTAGTTCCCCTGGACGGTGGAAGGGAGAGCAAGGGGAGGGAAAGAGCGGGTCAGGTCCCCTTGGCGTGCTCGGAGAGGTACTCGATGTAGAAGGGCCGCAGAGCGTCGGCGAGGTCGCCCTCCCCCGCGTGCGTGAACTCCTCCAGCAGCGACAGGCCGTGGAGGAGGTCGAACTGGGCGCGGTCGACCTCCCCCCTGGCAGCGGCGGCGGCCGGGATCGCGCGCAGCAGGTCCCACAGGAAGCCGACGTCGCGCCGCTCCCTGGCGAGGCTCATCGCACGGTCGTGCAGCTCCTTGGACGACAGCTGGTCCAGCTCCGCGCCCTCGGGCGTCACATCGGACATGGTCCGACTGTATTCGAGCCCCCGGCCCGTCACTCCGTCACGAAGCCCGTGGTCACTTCGTGACGCGGTCCATGGTCACTTCGTGACGACGTCCTTCGGGATCGGCTGGTCGGCCTTCAGCGCGCCGAAGAGCTTGGACGACTTCGACTTGTCCCACGTGATGTACGCGCCCGCTGCCGCCGAGCTCCCGCTGCCGCCGATCGGGACGGTGGTCGTGACGCCGCTGCCGCCGCTCACGCCCTTCATCGCCCACATCATGCGGATGAGGTCGTACAGGTGGTCGTTGTCGTCCACGAGGAAGTTGCTGGTCGCGTTCATCGCCAGCGGGACGCTGCGGAACGGGTTGAACATCGTCCCCGGGCTCGTCGCCTTCTTCATCAGCGCGCCGAAGAACTGCCGCTGGTGCTCGACGCGTTCGAGGTCGGCGCGGGCGTACTTGCGGGTCCGGACGTAGCCGAGCGCCTGGCCGCCGCTGAGCGTCTGGCAGCCCGCCTTCAGGTCGAGGCCCGCCTTGGGGTCCTTGATGTCGTCCTTGACGCAGATGTCGACGCCGCCGACCGCGTCCACCACGCCCACGAACCCGCCGAACCCGATCTCGGCGTAGTGGTCGATGCGCAGGCCGGTGGCCTTCTCCACGGTCTGGACGAGCAGCTTGGGCCCGCCGAAGGCGAACGCAGCGTTCAGCTTGTTCGACCCGCGCCCCGGGATCGGGACGTAGGAGTCGCGCGGCAGGCTGATGAGGGACGTCCCGCCCGAGCCGTAGTGCAGCAGCATCATCGAGTCGGTCCGGCGGCCCCCGGCGAACCCGGTGGCGAGCCGCTTCTGGTCGGCCTTGGACAGGCCCTCGCGGCTGTCGGACCCGACGATCAGCCAGTTCGTCCCCGGGGTGTCGGCGACCCGGCCGGGGTAGTCCACCAGGACCGACTCCCGCTTCAGCCGCGAGTCGAGGTAGAAGTAGCCCGCGATGGGGACGATCAGGAGCACGACCACGAGGACGGCGAGCACCCGAGGCCAGCGCCGCCGGCGGCGCCTCCGGTAGGGGGCCCGCTCGCCGGGGCCGCCCCGGTCCATCCCTCCCCCGGCCAGCTGGTCACCCGCGTACGGGTCGTCGTAGGGGTCATAGGGATCCCCGTGCGTGTCCCGCCCGTAGGCGGCCTGGTGGTGCTCCGCCCGTACGGAGTGGTCCCTGCTGCGCCCCACGCGTTCGCCCTCCTTGCGTGTCCAGCCCTCCGGCCGGCCGTCGGTCATGCGTAGACCTTAGACAAGTCACGGGGTCCGCCGCGTCCGCCCGGCGCATGATTGTCCACAGTCACAAATCACCGCGCTATGTGACACATGAAGCGGACACTCTCCCTCTTAAGGCGCACACTGCCCCTGGCCGGACAGGACGCGCGGAGGGCGGCGCATGGGAGCAGGACGGCGTTTCGCCAGGCGACACGCACAACGCAGGACGGATCGCCGCCACCGCGGCAGGGAGCAGGCACCGCCCGACCCGGGGTTGCCCGAGGTGATTCTCACCTGGCACGCCAGGAACGAGGAGCTCACCGAGACGGGCATGGCCACCATGGCGCGGCGGCTGCCGGCCACGATCGCGCAGGCGGCGGGGCTGGCCTGGCGGGCGAGCCGGGCCGACACGGCCGCGACCATCTCCCTCAACCTCGCCGCCGGGTTCTTCACCGCGTTCTGGCTGCTGGCGACGACCGGCGTGCTGACCGCGCTGTTCGGCTCCGCGCCGACGCCCTCCCGGGTCCGCGAGGCGCTGCCGTCGCTGGCGCTCGTCGCGGCGGCGGTCACCCTGCGCGCCGGGCTGCAGGCCGCGGCGGGCTGGGCTCAGGCGCGGCTGGACCCGCAGGTCGAGCGGCTGGTCGAGCTGAAACTCTACGAGACGACGACCGCGGTGGACCTGACCGCGCTCGACGACTCCGACTTCCTGGACGACCTGAAGCGCGCCCAGGGACGCGGCATGATGGCGGCGCCCATGGTCGTCCAGCACGCCGTGGACGTCCTCACCGGGGCCATCGGCATGATCGCCGCCGCCGGGACCCTCGGCGTGCTGCACCCGATCCTGCTGCCGCTGCTCCTGCTCACCGCCCTGCCCGAAGGGTGGGCGTCCGTCCGCGCCGCGCGGATGCGGTACCGCATGGTGCTGTCGCTGGTCGGGGTGACCCGGCGCAAGTGGATCCTCTCCGACCTGATGGTCGAGCGGCGGCACGCCGCCGAGGTGCGCTCGTTCACCATGCGGCGGTTCCTGCTGGACCAGTACGACCGGTCCGCCTCCTACCAGCGGAGGGTGGAGCTGGACGTGGCCCGCCGGCAGACCCTCGTGAAGATCACCGGGGACGCGATGAAGGGCGTCGCGACCGCGCTCGTCTACATCGCGCTCGGGGTCATGCTGTGGAAGGGCGCCGTGCCGCTGGCGGTAGCGGGCACGGCGGTGCTGGCGATCCGGTCGGGGCAGACCTCCCTCGTCAACCTCGTCTTCGCCGTCAACCGGTGCTACGAGGAGGGCCTCTACTTCAACGACTACATCGAGTTCTGCGCCGCGGCCGAGAAGCGGGTCCCGCGCCGTGCCCTGCCGCCCGCGCCCCTGGAGAAGCGCGAGCGGCTCCCGGACGACTTCGCGTGCATCCGCGTCCGGGACGTGAGCTTCACCTACCCGGGCTCGGACACACCGTCCCTCAGAGGCGTCTCCCTGGACCTGCGCAAGGGTGAGGTGGTCGCGCTCGTCGGCGAGAACGGGTCCGGCAAGACGACCCTCGCCAAGATCATGGCGGGCCTCTACGACCCCGACGGGGGCGAGGTCCGGTGGGACGGGGTCCCGCTGTCGGCGGTGCCGCCGCAGGAGGTGTGGGAGAACATCGCGGTCATCGCGCAGGAGTACACGCACTGGCCGATGACCGCGCGGCAGAACATCACCATGGGCCGCGGGCGCGAGCACCTCCCGGGCGACGCCGAGGACCCCGCGATGCTCGCCGCCGCCCGCGCCGCCGGGGCCGACGAGGTCGTCGGGGAGCTCGCCGACAGGTACGGCACGCTGCTGGACCGCCGCTTCAAGGGCGGCGCCGAGCTGTCGGGCGGGCAGTGGCAGCGGCTCGCCGTCGCCCGCGGCTTCTACCGGGACGCGCCGCTGCTCATCTGCGACGAGCCCACGGCGGCGCTCGACGCCCGCGCCGAGCACCAGCTGTTCGAGCGGATCCGCACGCACGCCGACGGCCGGACCGTCCTGCTGATCACGCACCGGCTCGCCAGCGTCCGCCACGCCGACCGCATCTACGTGCTGGAGCGCGGCGAGGTGACCGAGGAGGGCGACCACGTCTCGCTGATGGCCCGCGGCGGCCTCTACGCCGACCTGTACTCGCTCCAGGCGGCGGCGTACGGGGCCGGCGCCTCCGGCTAGACGCAGGCTAGATGTAGGCGCCGAAGCCGATCGAGGGCTCGCGGGGCGGGGCGTCCGGCATGTCGGCGGGGCGCAGGATCCGCACCTCGGCGGCGTCGACGTCGCCGCCGGAGGTGATCCGCAGCGCCTGCCGGGAGATCGCCGCCTCCAGCAGGTTGCGGACGAGCCGGGCGTTGCCGAACGAGGCGTCCCGCCGGTGCGAGGCCACCAGCCCGCGCAGCGCCTCCACGACGCCCTCGGCCAGCGTGAACCCGGCGTCCGCGGCCATCACCTCGAAGATGGTGACGAGCTCGTCGTCGGAGTAGTCGGGGAAGCGCAGCACCTTCGGGAAGCGGCCGCGCAGGCCCGGGTTCGCCTTGAGGAAGTCCTCCATCTCGGCGTCGTAGCCGGCGACGATGACGACCAGGTCGCCGCGGTGCTCCTCCATCAGCCGCAGGAGCTCGGAGATGGCCTCGTGGCCGAAATCGCGCCGGTCCCCGCCCGCGGAGGTCAGCGCGTACGCCTCGTCCAGGAACAGCACGCCGCCGAGCGCCCGCTCCACGACGGCCCGGACCCGGGGCGCGGTCTGGCCGACGAACTCGGCCACGAGGTCGGCGCGGGTGACCTCGACCAGGTGCCCGGACGACAGCAGCCCCAGCCGCGCGTACACGGCGGCGATCAGCCGGGCGATCGTCGTCTTGGCCGTGCCGGGGTTGCCCATGAACACCATGTGCCGCGCCGGGGCGGCGGGCGCGATGTCGGCGTCGCGGCGCAGCCGGTCGGCGCGGGCCTCGGCGGCCAGCCGCGCCACCTCCTGCTTGATCTCCGTGAGGCCGACCAGCCGCTCGATCTCGGCGAGCGGGTCGCCCGGCACGTCGCCGGCGCCGCGGGTGAGCGTGTCCGGGACGTCCGCCAGCAGGATCTCGTCCAGCGACTCGGTCTCGTCGACGATCCCGTCGGCCAGGACGCGGCGGCCCTGCAGCGCGACCGCGCGGTCGAGCAGGGCGATCATCGCGCGGGCGTTGCCGGCGCCGTGCTCGCGCGGCGCCGACTGGGCGAGAGAGCGGACCTTGTCCAGCACCCCGGGGGCGAGCGCGAACCCGGCGTCCTCGGCCTTGGCCGCGAACACCTCCGCCATCTCGTCGGGCGTGAGGTCGGGGAACCGGACCGTGCGCGGGAAGTACGCGGCCAGGTCGGGATGCGACTTCAGCAGCCCGTTGAGCTCCGCCTCCGGGCCGGTCAGCACCACCACGAGGTCCTCGGGGTGCGCCTGGACGGTGCTGAGCAGCACGTCGAGCGCCTCGCGCCCGCGCACCAGGTCGGGCGCCGCCGACACCAGCGTGTGCGCGTCCCGGACGACGAGGACCCCGCCGTGCGCCTGCTCCACCGTCCGGCGGACCCGCTGGACGCTCTCGCCGGCGTAGTCGCCGAGCAGGTCCGCCCGCTCCACCTCGACCAGGTGGCCGGTCGCCAGCACGCCGAGGTCGGCGTAGATCCGCCCGATGATGCCGGCGACGGTGCTCTTGCCCGTCCCGGGACTGCCGGCGAACACCAGGTGGCGGGGCCGCCAGGTGGCCGGCATGCCCGCCTCGCGGCGCAGCCGCACCGCCTTGGCCTCGGCGACCAGCGCCTCGACCTCGCGCTTGACGGGCTCGATGCCGACGCAGGCGGCCAGCTCGGCGAGCGGGTCGGCCTCGGCGGGCCGCCCCGCGATGAGCCGCTGCGGGAGGTCGGCGGCGGTGACCTCCACCGGGCCGCGCTGCGGGTGCGGCTCGGGCGCCTCGTCCGAAGCCTCGCCGGCTTCGAGGACCTCGCCGGCCTCGGGGGCCGCCGTCCGGTGCTCGGCCGCGGCGAGGGCCTGGCCCGCCATGTGCTCCACCAGCCTGGCCCCGCGCAGGTTGAGCAGCGGCGGGGTGCGGCGCAGGATGCCCGCGGCGGTCGCCGCGACCTCGGGCGCGGCCTTCCCGCCGCGCCGCTCGACGGCCAGCGTGAACAGCTCGGCGAGGTCGTCCTCGGCGAAGTCGCGGGTGCGGGCGACGTCGAACGCCCGGACGAGCGCCGGGTTGGCCTCGAACAGCCGCCGGTCGCCGCCGGGGCGGCACAGCGCGATGACGTTCAGGGACGGCGACCGCGCCATGAGCCGCCGCAGCTCCTCGGCGGCGGCGACGCCGCAGCGCTCGTGGGCGGCGAGCTTCTCCAGGTCGTCCACGACCAGGAGCATCCGCCCCTCCAGGCAGTCGCGGACGCGGGCCTGGAGCCAGAGCACGGCGTCGCTCACGCCCAGCGACGCGAAGACCTGGTCGGAGATCCACAGCGACTCGCGGACGGCGCCGCCCTTGGCCAGCAGGCTCTCGGCGATCTCGGCGGCGGTGCCCTTCCCGGTGCCCTCCGGGCCGGCGACCAGCAGCCGGACGGGCCGGACGCCGTCCAGCCGGGCGGACACCGCGTCCATCAGCACGCGGGACAGCTCCGGCTGCCCGACCAGCGGCGTCCCGTCCGCCTCGGGCCGCGTGGGACGTTCCTTCGCGCCACCGCCGGCGGCCCCGCCGGACCCGAACGCCAGCGTGTTGAAGACCCGGCGGACGGTGAACAGGCGCCGCAGGTCGGCCTGGAACGGGCGCACCGGCACGCGGCAGCGCGGGCTGACCGGCGCGTCCGGCAGGCCCTGCACCGCGCCGGTGACGCGCACCGCCATGTCGAGCCAGGCGCGGGCGGCGTCCGCCTCGCCCGCGACCAGGCCCCGGGCGAGCCAGGCCCGCACCTCGTACTGCCACGCCTCGGCCGAGAAGCCCTCGCGCGCCGCGCGGAACCGCTCCTCCACGGTCTCGTAGCGCGCCGTGCCGAGCACCACCGCGAGCTCGGCCGGGACGACCGGCGCCTCGGCCGCGAGCAGCAGCCGGGCGAGCGCCGTGTCCGGCTCGTCGCCGTCGGCGACCGTCCCGGCCAGGCGCTCGTGCGCGGTGTCCAGGCCGCCGACCGCCCAGCCCAGGTAGCCCACCGGGCCGGAGAGCTCGGGCAGGACGGCCAGCTCCTCGTCGGTCAGGCCGGAGACCCAGGCGTCCTCCAGCCGGCGGTTGGGGACGGTCATGTCGATCTCGCGCAGCTCCGGGTCGGCGGCGCGCCGGTCGAACAGGTCCATCAGCGCGCGGCGGCGGCGCTCGATCGGCTCCAGGCCCTCGAAGACGTCCAGGCCGTCCCGCGCCAGCTCGAACATCACGGCGCGCCGCTCGCGGTCGTCTCCGGCGGGCTCGGGGAGCCACAGGCCCGGCGGGCGCCACCGGCCGCCCTGGGTGAACCACGCCACCGGGTCCCGGACCGCGGACTCGGGCGTCGCCAGGAAGTCCGACAGCAGCTCGTAGTCCACGTCGCCCCGCGAGCCGCCCCGGACCGCGGAGGCGCCCAGCAGGAAGGTGAGCAGCGACCACTGCTCCGCCCCGGCGGCGCTGGTGTCGCTCCCGTAGAAGTCGCTGAGCTGCCTCGTCAGCACGACGGCGCGCTGGTCGGTGTTGTAGGCCACCGCCCGTTCGCGCATCTCCTCGTACAGGCCGTCGGGCACGCGCCAGGGGCCGTACGCGTACACGTCGAGCACGGGCTCCTCGGTGAGCAGCACTTCGAGATGGTCCGGCAGCCGGGGGGAACTCACCTGGGGTCGTCTCCTACACAGCGGATCGAGGCAATCACATCCGACAAGCACCCTACGACCCGCCACGATCACGCACACCCCTGTTAGGCCCCGGGTTGGCAGGTGGCCCGCCGTCGGCGATAGTTGTCGGGCGGAAAGTGTCCGGCGGACGGCCGTCCGCCGATGCCTTCACTCACAAGAGGGGAACCCCCCGTGTCGCCTTTGGAAGTCACCACACGGCCGGACGGCGGGCGCGCCGTCGTCCGGGTGCGCGGAAAACTCGATATCGCCTGCGCGGACGACCTGCGCGGGCACCTGAACGAGGCCCGCCGCGAGCACGGCGACCACCTCGTCCTGGACCTGGCCGCCCTGGAGTTCATGGACTCCGGCGGGCTCTCGGTGATCGTGGCCTGCTACAAGGCGGTGACCGCGGCGGGCGGGAGCCTCGTCCTCGCGGCACCGCGGCCCATCGTCCGCCGCGCCCTGGAGATCACCGGCCTGCACCGCCGCATCCCCGTCACCCAGACCCTGGAGGACGCCCTGGCCCAGCCGGACCCCGCCTAGAGCGGCAGCGGGGTGGGCCGCTTGGGGCCCCGGCCGTCGCCCGACGAGCGGCCGGTGGCCCGGCGGCCGATCCACGGGAGCAGGTACGTCCGCGCCCAGTGGACATCCTCGCGCCGCAGGGTGATCCAGTCGGCGCGGTCCAGCGGCGGCCAGGGCTCGCGCCAGTCGTCCTCGACCGGGAGGCCGATGGCCTCGGCGACGAAGAGGGCCATGCGCCGGTGCCCCTCGGGCGACAGGTGCAGGCGGTCCTCGAACCAGGCGCGCGGGTCGTTGAAGATCCGCATCGGCCACAGGTCCACGACGGTGCAGCCGCGCCGGTCGGCGATCGCGCGCAGGTGCATGTTGTAGGTCGCGGCCTTCCCCCGGATCCGGCCACCGCTGCGCAGCCCGCGCGGGTCGAACCCGGTGAAGATCACGACGCGGGCGCCGGTGCCGCGCAGCCGCCGGACCGCGTCATCGAAGACCACCGCGGCGGCGTCGGGGTCGGCGCCGGGACGGATCATGTCGTTGCCGCCCGCGCAGAGCGTCACCAGGTCGGGATCGAGTTCGAGGGCATGCGGCACCTGGTCGGCCACGATCTGCCGGACGAGCTTGCCCCGGACGGCGAGGTTGGCGTAGCTCAGGCCCGGGTTGACCTCGGCGATGTGCTCGGCGAGCCGGTCCGCCCAGCCGCGGAAGACGTCGTCCTCACCGGGGTAGGGGTCGTTGAGGCCCTCGGTGAAGCTGTCGCCGATGGCCACGTACGTCCGGATCTGCTCCATTTCCCGCATCGCTACCCCTTGCACGATTCATGGTCGAACACGCGAATCAATCATGCATCGTGCACACAAGCTACGCGACCGTAGCCCGGCGGCCGCGGGCGGGGCCCCGGCCCGGCTACGTCCAGCTCGGCGACGTGGTGCCGATCTGGCCGCCGGGGGCACCGGGCGGCTGCGCGGGCGCGGCGGCGTGCTGCCCGCCCGAGTGCACCGTCATCGCGTGCTTGACGAGCGTGATCAGCACCTGCTTGGTCGACTCGCGGCTGCGCGCGTCGCACTGCACGATCGGCACGTGCGAGCTGATCGACAGGGCGTCGCGGATGTCCTCGACGGCGTACTGGAACTCGCCGTGGAACCCGTTGACGCCCACCACGAACGGCAGGCCGAGTTCCTCGAAGTAGTCGACCGCGGCGAAGCAGTCCTCCAGCCGGCGGGTGTCGACCAGCACGACGGCGCCGATCGCGCCGCGGACCAGGTCGTCCCACATGAACCAGAAGCGGTGCTGCCCGGGCGTGCCGAACAGGTAGAGGATCAGCTCGCTGTCGAGCGACACGCGCCCGAAGTCCATCGCGACCGTGGTGGTCGTCTTGTCCGGGACGGCCGACAGGTCGTCCACGTCGGCGCTGGCCGCGGTCATCACCGCCTCGGTGGTGAGCGGCATGATCTCCGAGACCGAGCCGACGAACGTGGTCTTGCCGACACCGAAGCCACCGCCGACGACGATCTTGACCGAGGTCAGCTCGGCCTCCCCGCCGTGCGGCCCCGGGACCTGGTCAGAGCTTCCGAAGGCCACTGAGCACCCTTTCTAGCAAGCGGAGGTCCGGCTGTCCGCCGGCGGTGGTTGCGGGCTGCGACTGGTGGAGCCGCAGCAGGCCCTCGACGGCCATGTCGGCGACCAGCACGCGCGCCACGCCGAGCGGCAGGCGCAGCAGCGCGGAGACCTCGGCCACCGAGCGGGCGGACCGGCACAGGTCCATGATCGCCCGGTACTCCGGCGTCAGCACGGCGACGTCCCGCGGCGGATACGGCGCCGCGGTGACCAGGGCCTCGATGGCCAGGTCGTAGCGCGGCTTGGTCCGCCCACCGGTCACCGCGTAGGGGCGCACCAGCGAGCTGGTGTCGCTCTCCTCGCGCGCGGGGCGTCCCGGCGGCGGGACCCGTCCCTGGTCACCCGGCCAGCGCCCGGGTCCCCCCGGGACGCCGGGTCCTCCGGGACCGCCTCCGAAGGGACTGCCTCGATCCATGTCGCCGACCTCCGTCAGAGTCAGTCACGGTCAATAGCGGGCGGGCCCGGCGCCCATCTCGGTCACGGGAGGCCCCGAGTACGGGGGCTGCTGTTGCTGCTCCTGGGCGCGCAGCGCAGGGGTCAGCACCCGTCCCACCCGCTCCACCAGCAGCGTCATCTCGTAGGCGACCAGCCCGAGATCGCAGTCGGGCGCCGCCAGCACCGCGAACACCGACCCGTTCGTGATCGACATGACGAACAGCAGGCCGCGGTCCATCTCCACGACGGTCTGGTTCACCCCGCCGGCGTCGAAGATCTTCGCCGCCCCCTGGGTGAGGCTCATCAGTCCCGAGGCGATCGCCGAGAGCTGGTCCGCCCGCTCGGGCGGGAAACCCGACGAGTACGCCATCGGCAGTCCGTCCGAGGAGACCACGACGGCGTGTGCGACCTTCGCGACACGGTCCGCGAAGTTCGTCACCAACCAGTTGAGATCCTGCCCGCTCACCGGGTGCCTCCTGTCTCGCCGTCACCCTGTGACGGCGCTTCACCTGACGTGCCTGCGCCGCGTGCCTCGTTGCGTCCACGGTGGACACCGCGCTGCAGGCTCGCGAAGCGGTTGCGTACGACGTCGGCCGACTGGCCGAAACCCTGACCCTGCTGGCCCTGCACCTGCTGGTCGTGCGGCGGCCGCGGCGGCGCGGCCTGCCCGGGGGCGCCCCCGCCCGGCGGGCCCGGCGGCGGTCCCGCCGGGGCCTGCGGCGCGTCCTGCGCGGCCCGGCCGACCGCGCCGGGGATGCGGTTCTTGCCGGGCACCCGCTTCGGCAGCCCGACGCTGGTGCGCGTCGCCGCCACCGGCTCGCGGGCGGCCTCGGCGGCGCGGAAGCCCGCGTCCGCCGGCGACTCCCAGCCCTTGACCGGGTCCTCCCCGGAGGAGCCTCCCGATCTGCGCTGGAACCACTCCGACTGCATCGCGTCGAAGATGGGCGAGCGCTCGGGCAGCCGCGGCGGCGCCGCCGGCTCCGCCCGCGCGGCCGGCGCCGCGGCCCGCACGGCCGGTTCGGGGACGGGTGGTGGTTCCTGAATGGAGCCCTCCGGCTGGTGGGGAACGGACATGGCGGACGGCGGCGACGGGTCGCCGACCTGCTCCAGCGGCCCGGTCTCCCACGGGATCTGCCGGGCGCCGGGCTCGGGCACCATCGGCTGCGCCTCCGGGACGACCGGCTGCGGCCCGGTCCGCCCGCCGGGGCGGTAGGAGCCGTTGCCGGCCTCGGCGTCCTGCCCGCGCTCGTTGCGCGGCTGGAAGAGGCCGTTGGAGGAGCCGCCGTCGGACGGGCGGCCCTGCAGGTGCGTGCCCGGCTCGCGGACGGGCAGCTCGCCCGGCCGGCGCGGCTGCTGCCGCTCCCCCGTCTCGTACGGGTCGTCCACCGGCTGCCGCCGTTCCCGGGGCGGGCGCCGCTCGATGGGCGGCGGCACCACCGGGTGCGAGCCGGTGCCGTAGGGGTCCTGCCCGCCCGGGGCGCCGGCCGGGATCGGGCCGGTCTCGCCGAGGCCCGGCTGCGGGCCGGTGCCGCCGCGGACCGGGCGGAGCGGGCCGGTGCCGCCGACCATCGGGTGGCCGCCGGTGCCGCCCGGCAGGGGGGCGGCGGAGCCGTACTCGTCCTGCCGGAACCCGCCCGCGGGGGGCTCGGCGGCGGTGGTCAGCGCGGCGAGCTGGCCGTGCGCCCCCGCCTCGCGCGGGGCGAGGCCGGGGCGGGTGCCGATGCCGCCGGACTCGCCGGGCGTGATGACCGCGTCGGGCAGCACCACGAACGCGGTGAGCCCGCCGCCCTGGGCGGCCCGCAGCTCGACGCGGATGCCGTGCCGGACCGCCAGGCGGCCGACCACGAACAGGCCCATGCGGCGGGCCGCGGAGAAGTCGATGACGGGCGGGTTCGCGAGCCGCCAGTTGGCCTGCTCCAGATCCTCGGCGGACATGCCCACACCGTTGTCGGTGATCTGCAGCATCGCGCCGCCGCCGCTCAGCATCTGCCCCGAGACCGTCACCTTGGTGTGCTCGGACGAGAACACCGTCGCGTTCTCCACCAGCTCGGCGAGCAGGTGGACGAGGTCGTTGACGACGGGGCCGGCGACGGTCATCTCGCCTTGAACCCGCAGGGCCACCCGCTCGTACTGCTCAACCTCGGACAGCGAGGCGCGGACGACGTCGATCAGCGGGACCGCCTGGTTCCACCGGCGCACCTGCTCCTGGCCGCCGAGGACGAGGAGGTTCTCGCAGTTGCGACGCATGCGGGTGGCGAGGTGGTCCAGCCGGAAGAGGTTCCCGAGCTGCTCCTCGTCGCGCTCGCTCTGCTCCAGCTCCTCGATGAGGCGGAGCTGGCGCTCGATCAGCGACTGGCTGCGGCGGGAGAGGTTGACGAACATCGCGTTGATGTTGCCGCGCAGCACCGCCTCGTCGGCCGCGAGCCGGACCGCCTCGCGGTGGACCTCGTCGAAGGCCCGCGCGACCTGGCCGATTTCGTCGGTGGAGTCGATCTCGATCGGCTTGACCTCGATGCCGCCCGCGGCGGCCTCGGGATCGCGCAGCCGGTCCACCAGGCCCGGCAGCCGGGTGCTCGCCACGTCCAGCGCGCCGGACTGCAGCCGGCGCAGCGGCCGCACCAGCGAGCGGGCCATCACGATCGTGATCATCAGGACGATCAGCAGCAGCGCCGTCACGATGGCGCCGTCGATCATCGCGTCGGTGCGCGCCGCGGCGACGTTGTCGTCGCTCTGCTCCTTGATCGCGTCGGCCAGCTCCTTCTCGACCGCGCGCATCTTGTCGATCATGTCGGTCATCGCCGCGCGGATCCCGTTGGCGGACCGGGCGGTGCCGAGCGAGCGGGGCAGCAGGCCGCCGCTCGTGCTCGCCGCCTGGAGCACCCGCTGCCGCAGGTCCTTGCCCTGGTCGACCTTGGTGCCGACGACGGTGTCCTCGAACCGCTGCGCCTGGTCCAGGGACGCCGAGCCGCGGAAGGCCGCGAGCTCGCCGTCCTCCTGGGCGCGGGCGGCGCTCAGCTCGTTCAGCTCCTGCGGGGTCAGCTGCCGCAGCCGCGCGCCGATGAGGAGCACGGCCCGCTGCCTGGAGACCGCCTCCTTGGCGCGGGCGAGCGCGCCGAGCGCACGGCTCGACTCCGCCAGGGTGTCGTCGGCCACGTTCTGCGAGATTCCGTCGAGGACGGCGACGAGCTCCTGGGCGGGCTCGGTGTACTTCTCCAGGACGATGAAGGCCGGGACCTTGGTGCCGACGACGAGGGAGCGCAGCGCCCTGAGCCCGCCGATGCGGCTCGTGACCGTCGCCGCGTCGCGGACGGCCTCGGTGCCGTAGGAACCGTTGATGCGGGAGGCCGCCGCCCGCACCCGCCTGACCACGGAGTCGGTCTGCCGCTGCTGCGCCTCGAGCTCGGGGCGCAGGGCGTCGGGCCGGCCGGCCGCGATGAACTCCACCGCCCGGTCCCGTTCGGCGGTGAACTCCTGGACGAATCCGGTGATCCCCTGCCCGAGCTCCGCCATCCGCTCGACGCGCCCGTACGACTCCGCCTCGCTGACGGAACCGGAGATGCGCAGTCCTGAGAGCACGACCGCGGCGACCGTCGGAACCAGGATCAACACGATGAGCCGCTGAGGCACACGCCAGTTCCGCAGGCTCAGTCTGCCGCCCGACCGTGTCGAATGGTCCGACCCCACCTCGACGTCACCAGGCCGAGGATGGTCGCGACCTTCGTCGCTTGGTTGCATCCGCCGTTTACACCCTCTCCCTCACGATGCCGCACTCTCCGTGACCTCGCTGCCGCGAAGGGTCAATGCAACATCGTCTCCACCTCCGGCGCACGACATTGCAGCACATCCACGGATAGGCCGCAAAGGACCATAGGCGAGTCGATATCAGCCAATGCCGGGATCATAACTTTATGCCCATATGTCCGATTCAACGAGTACGGTCGGTCACGCTCCGTGCCGATACATAACGTCATCTCTTGGATACGTCAGGTAACAGAGCCAGCTTGCCCTCATCGCTCGGCGGCAGCCCCGCTCCGCGCCGGCACCCCGTCGCCCCCGGCCCCTCACGCTGCGAATTGGTCCGGCGATCGACCGTCACCAATGGGCTTAACACCATTGCAACAACGGCGAAATCCCATTGGACGGAACGTCCCGTACGGCGCGATATCGCTTATGCGGCAGGGCCTCCCGAGGCACGGGGCGGGCCCGTCACCGGGGAGAACGCCCCGTCGTCACCATGCGTGCCACCGGACACACGGGACGCATAGGACACAAGAGAGTCACACAATTCGGTTGGAAACCGTGCAAGCCAGGCAGCCCGCGATACGCTCCCGACGCACGTGATCTTCAGGCGCGGCGGGTGTCGTGGCTACAGTCGTACCCCCTGGCTCGGATGCCTTGGGCCCCCCAAGCCCTGCCGAAGCAGCTTCCCCCATCGAGTTAAGGAGTGCCGAGATGCGGCAATCCCTACGTCTATCCGCGCTGGTCAGCGCGTTCGCCCTGGTCGCCTCGGTCATCGCCGGCTGCGGAGACTCCGATTCCTCCGGCGGAGGCAAGGGTCTCGAAACCGACACGATCAAGGTGGCGTCGCTTCCCCTGGTCGACGGCGCGGCCCTCTACGTCGCCCAGAAGGCGAAGCTCTTCGAGGCCGAGGGCCTGAACGTCAAGATCGTGCCGGTCCAGCAGAGCATCCTGGCGCTGCCCGCCCTCACCAAGGGCGACGTGAACGTCATCGCCGGCGCCAACTACGTCTCGTTCCTGCAGGCGAACGAGAAGGGGACGCTGAAGCTCAGCATCCTGGCCGAGGCGGCGACGCTCACCTCCAACATGATGAACGTCCTGGTCATGCCGGACTCCAAGATCAAGACGGCGAAGGACCTTGAGGGCAAGAAGGTCGCGGTCAACATCCTGAACAACATCCAGTCGCTCACGCTGGACGCGATCCTCAAGGCGAACAACGTCGACCCCAAGAAGGTCCAGTACGTCCAGGTGCCCTTCCCGCAGATGGCCACCGCCCTGCAGAAGGGACAGGTCGACTCCATCCACACGGTCGAGCCGTTCCTCTCCGACACCGAGAAGAAGCTCGGCGCCCGCGTCGCCGTCGACGGCGGCAGCGAGCCGGTGACCGACCTGCCGATCAGCGGTTTCGTGACCACGCAGGACTGGTCCAAGAAGAACCCGAAGACGGCCGCCGCGTTCCAGCGCGCGATCATCAAGGCGCAGAAGATGGCCGCCCAGGACCGCAAGAAGGTCGAGGAGGTCCTGCCGGGCTACGCCAAGATCGACCCGCAGGTCGCCTCGGTCATCACGCTGCCGGGCTTCCCCACCTCGCTGAGCAAGACCCGCATGCAGCGGGTCGCGGAGCTGATGACGACGTCCGGCCTGCTCAAGGAGAAGCCGGACCTGAACGCCGTCCTCTTCCAGCCGACGTCGTGACGGCGGGACACTGATCACCTCATGGCACACGAGTCGACGCCGCCCCGCGGCCTCTCGCGCCCGGGCATCTGGGTGCGGGGGGCCGCAGGGGTGGCGGTCCTGTTCCTGGCGAGCGAACTCCTCGGCAGGGCCGGGATTGTGGACCGTTCCTATCTGCCCCCCGCGTCCACCATCACCGCCCGCGCCTTCGAACTCGCCGGAGACCCGGACTTCCTGTTCAACGTCCGCGTCACCATCACCGCCTGGGCCCTCGGGCTCCTGATCGCCGTCGCGATCGCGGTCCCGCTCGGGCTGCTGTTCGGCAGCGTCCCCGCGGTCAACACCGCGGTCAGGGCGATCGTGGAGTTCCTGCGCCCGATCCCCTCGGTCGCGCTCATCCCGCTCGCCGCCCTGCTGCTCGGCTCCGGGCTCAAGATGGAGGTGCCGCTCATCGTCTACGCCTGCAGCTGGCCCATCCTGTTCAACACCATCTACGGGCTGGACGACGTCGACCCGACGGCGAAGGAGACCCTGCGCAGCTTCGGCTTCGGCCGGCTGCAGGTACTGCTGCGCGTCTCGCTGCCGAGCGCCGCCCCGTTCATCGCGACCGGCGTGCGGCTGGCCGCCTCGATCGCGCTGATCCTGGCCGTCGGCACCGAGATCCTGTCCGGCTTCGGCGACGGGCTCGGCATGTTCATCGCGCAGGCCGGCAACGTCCCCGACGGCACCGTCGACGTCCTCGCCGGTACGGTGTGGGCCGGGTGCCTCGGCCTGATCATCGACACGGTGCTCGGACAGGGTGAGAACCGCCTGTTCCGCTGGCACCGGGCGCAAGGGAGTGGTGCCTCGTGACCGCGGCGACCCTGACCACCGCGGGCTCCGCCCGGCGGCGCGCCGGCCTGGCGGGGCGGCTGGCCGGGGGCGCGCTGCACCGCCTGCTCCCGCTGGTGATCCTCGTCGCCGGCTGGGAGGCGGCGACGCAGGTCTCCGACAGCCCGTTCTTCCCGCCGCCCTCGGAGATCGTCGGGCGTATGCGGGACATGTGGCTGTCCGGCCCGGCCGACCACCTGTACTTCAGCGCGAAGGCGGGCACCTCCATCGTGCCCAGCCTCAGCCGGATGTTCCTCGCGCTGGCGCTGTCGATCGTGGTCGGCGTCGTCATCGGCATGGCGCTCGGCCGTTCGCAGAAGGTGCTGGCCTACCTGCAGCCGCTGCTCCAGTTCGCCCGGGTGATCCCGCCGCCCACCCTGGTGCCGGTGTTCATCGTCCTGTTCGAGCTCGGCACCCAGATGCAGGTGGCCTCCATCATCTTCAGCGCCATCTGGCCCGTCCTGCTGAACACGGCGGACGGGGCGCGCAGCGTCGACCGCGTGCAGATGGAGACGGCGGAGTCGTTCCGGTTCTCCGCGGTCGACCGGATGCGGTTCGTCATCTTCCCGTCCGCGCTGCCGAAGATCTTCGCGGGGGTGCGGCTGGCACTGTCCCTGTCGCTCATCCTGATGGTGTTCTCGGAGCTGCTCCCCGGCACCTCCGACGGCCTCGGCTTCGAGCTGACCAACGCGCAGAGCCAGTCCGACCTGCCGACCATCTGGGCGGTCATCGTGCTGCTCGGGATCCTCGGCTACCTGTTCAACTCGATTCTCCTCGCCGTGGAACGCCGGGTGCTCGCCCGCCACCGCGGTGCACGAAAGGCGGATGCATGACCTCCGAGCTCACCGTCCGGGAAGCCTTCTTCGACTTCTGCCGGAGCGTGGGGATGACCACCCTGTTCGGCAACCCGGGCTCCACCGAGCTGCGGATGTTCCGCGACTTCCCCGCGGACTTCGAGTACGTCCTGGCGCTGCAGGAGACGGTCGCGGTCGCGGCGGCCGCGGGCCACTCGCTCGGCACCGGCAACGCGACCCTGGTCAGCCTGCACTCCGCCGGGGGCGTCGGGCACTCCCTCGGCGCGGTCTTCAACGCCTACCGCGACCGGGTGCCGGTCGTCGTGATCGCGGGCCAGCAGTCCCGGGCCATGCTGCCGCACCGCCCGTTCCTCGGCGCCGACGAGCCGGCGCAGTTCCCGCGCCCCTACGTCAAGTGGAGCCGGCAGCCCGAGCGCGCCGAGGACGTGCCCGCCGCGCTCGCCGAGGCGTACCGGGTGGCGATGACGCCGCCGCGCGGGCCGGTCTTCCTGTCCGTCCCCGAGGACGACTGGGACCGGCCGGCCCGGCCCGTCCCGCACCGCGAGCTGCGGACCGGCTTCACCGCGCCCCCGGCCGTGCTCCAGGAGGTGGCGGGCGCGCTCAACGAGGCGGCGAACCCGGTCCTCATCGTGGGCGCGGGCGTGGACGACGAAGGGGCGTTGCCCGGCGTGGTGAGCCTGGCCGAGCGGATCGGCGCGCCGGTGTGGATCAGCCCGCTGTCTGGGCGGTCCGGCTTCCCCGAGGACCACCCGCTGTTCCGCGGGTTCCTGCCGCCCGTCCGCGACCAGCTCTCCCGGCGGCTTGAGGACCACGACGTCATCCTCGCGCTGGGCACGCCGATCTTCACCTACCACGTGCACTCCGAGGGCCGCTTCATCCCGGACGGCTCGCGCCTGTTCCACCTGGACTGCGACCCCGCGCAGGCCGCGTGGGCGCCGGTCGGCACCAGC
Organism: Actinomadura sp. B10D3; assembly: GCF_039871695.1. Lineage (NCBI taxonomy): Bacteria > Bacillati > Actinomycetota > Actinomycetes > Streptosporangiales > Thermomonosporaceae > Actinomadura > Actinomadura sp. B10D3. Next base: position 798 of record NZ_JBDPLY010000008.1, on the reverse strand, counting down.
GTCCTCACCACGATCGACGCCGCCGTGTCCGGGCTGCTCGACCTCGTGGACAAGGCCGACCGGCCGCTCCCCGAGCCGCGGGTCCCGCTCGCCAAGCCGCAGGCCGCCGACCCGATCGACCCGGCCTTCGTCGTCGAGACGTTGAAGGAGCGGATGCCGGAGGACGCCGTCGTCGTGGAGGAGGTCCCGAGCTACCGGGAGATGTTCCACGCGCGGCTGCCGATCACGCGCTCCGGGGGGTTCCTGACCACCGGGAGCGGGGCGCTCGGCTGGGGGCTGCCGGTCGCGGTCGGGCGGGCGCTCACCGGATCGGGCGAGCGCGTCGTCTGCGTCATCGGCGACGGCTCGATCATGTACTCGGTGCAGGGGCTGTGGACCGCCGCGCAGCACCGGGTCCCGATGACCGTGATCGTCCTCAACAACCAGGGCTACGGCGCGGTCAAGGCCCTCGGCCGCCGGATCGACCTGGAGACCGTCCCGGGCACCGACCTTCCGGGGATCGACTTCGTGGAGGTGGCCGGCGGGCTCGGCTGCCCCGGCCGGACCGTCACGACGGCCGCGGAGCTGGACGCCGCGATGGCCGAGGGCCTCGGCCACGACGGGCCGTTCCTCATCGACGTCCGCGTCACTCCGGACGACACCGCCGCCTACCAGCCGGAGGCGCACTGACCCAGGGATCCGGCAAGGTCGTGAAATGAGGGTGTGACCTGCGGGATCGCTGGTCCGGTAGGCGGGTTTGGGGGTTCGCAAGTAGCGGGTGGGGCCCGCGCGGTTCGATGGAAGTTCTCACGCTCACCA
>NZ_JBDPLY010000079.1:0-1725 GCF_039871695.1 Actinomadura sp. B10D3 | reverse complement strand
CCGTGCCGGGCGACCCGGGCGGCGAGGCCCGCCCCCGCGACGGTCTCGGCGACCGCGCCGCCGAGCCCGCCCAGGATGCTGTGCTCCTCCACGGTGAGCAGGAGCCCCGACCGCCGTGCGGCGTCCAGGACCGCGGTCTCGTCGAGGGGTTTGACGGTGTGCATGTCCAGGACCCCCGCGGACACCCCGGCGGCGTTCAGCTTCGCCGCGGCGCCGAGCGCCGGATGCACCATCGATCCCGTCGCGACGATGGTCAGGTCGTCTCCGCGCCCGTGCTCGATCGCCTTGCCGATCTCGAACCGCGGATCGGCCTCCCGGTACACCTCGGGGTCCTGGCCGCGTCCGATGCGGAAGTAGATCGGGCCGGGGCAGGCGGTGGCGGCGCGCAGGGCGGATCCGAGCTGCGCGGCGTCGGCCGGCGCGATGACGGTCAGGCCCGCGATGCTCCGGGTGATCGCCAGATCCTCGGTCGCGTGGTGGGAGGTGCCGTAGAAGCCGAGGGTGATCCCGGCGTGGTGGCCGATCAGCCGGACCGGAAGCCGCGTGTAGGCGGTGTCGGTGCGGATCTGCTCGCAGGCGAGCAGCGCGAGGAACGAGGCGAAGGTCGCGACGTACGGCTGGAGCCCGGTGGCGGCCAGGCCCGCCGCGGCCGAGACCATGTGCTGCTCGGAGATGCCGAACTGGACGTACCGCTCGGGGTGCCGTTCCTGGAAGCGGACCAGGCCGTTGGAGTACTTGAGGTCGGCCGTGCCGACGACGAGGGGATGCCCCTCGTCCACCAGGTCGGCCAGGGTCCCGGCCAGGACGTGCAGGCCGGGTGCGCGGTCCAGCAGGTCGGTGAGCTGCCAGGATTCCGGACGCAGGGCGGGGCCGGCGGTCATCGGGCGCTCCTCAACTCGTCGATGGCGTTGATCTCGTCCTGCTCGGCGAGCCAGCCCAGGTGCCAGCCGAAGTCGCGTTCCATGTAGGAGATCCCCTTGCCCTTGACGGTGTGCGCGATCACGGCGACCGGGCGGGCGCGGTCCGGATCGGCGGCGATGGAGCGGAGCAGGGTGAGCAGCGCCCCGGCGTCGTGCCCGTCCACCTCGTGGGTCTCCCAGCCGAACGCCCGCCACTTGTCGGCAAGCGGCTCGATGCCGGTGACGTCGTCGACCCGGCCGTCCAGCGAGTACTCGTTCCGGTCGACGATCGCGACGAGGTTGCAGACGCGGTGGTGCGCGGCGGCGAGCGCCGCCTCCCAGATCTGCCCCTCGTGCAGCTCGCCGTCGCCGAGCAGGACGTACACGTTCGACGGGCGCCCCTGCATGCGCAGGCCGAGCGCCATCCCGGTGCCGGTCGACAGGGCGTGCCCGAGCGATCCGCTGCTGAAGTCGATGCCCGGGACCCGCGTCATGTCCGGGTGGTCACCGAAGGCGCTCCCCAGCCGCGTGTAGCCGTCCAGCTCGGACGGGTCGAAGAAGCCCCAATCGGCCAGCAGCGGGTAGAGGGTCGCGGCGGCGTGCCCCTTGCCGAACAGGAACCGGTCCCGATCAGGCCAGTCGGGTTCACCGCGCCGCAGGTCCATGACGCCGTAGTAGAGGGTGGCGAGGATCTCCGCGCACGAGAATCCCGAGGCGTAGTGGCCGGTCTTCGCGATCGATATGAGCCGGACCGTCTCCAGCCGAGCGAACAGCGCCCGTTCCCTAATCAGCTCCACAAGCTGGGCGTCCGCCGCCACGGGCGGAC
>NZ_JBDPLY010000077.1:0-1794 GCF_039871695.1 Actinomadura sp. B10D3 | reverse complement strand
ATGCTGGGTGCGGCGGTGGTGCTGCGGACGCCGGACGGCGAGGAGCTGCCGCCGCGGCGGATGGCCGAGGTCGGTGAGGGGCTGGACCGGTGGTCGGCGCAGGTGACGCCGACCGAGATGGGGTCGTGGTCGTTCCGGGTGGAGGCGTGGGGCGACCCGATCGCGCACTGGTGGCACGACGCCCAGATCAAGGTCCCCCGCGGCCAGGACGCCGAACTGATGCTCGCCGAGGGCGCGCTGCTGTTCGCGCGCGCGGCCGAGGCCGTCCCGAGCAAGGACCGCCCGACGCTGGAACGGCTGGCGAAGCGGCTCGGGGACGAGACGATCCCGGTCATCGACCGCATGGAGGCCGTGGCCGATCCGACCGTGGAGGACGTCCTCGAACGTCATCCGTTGCGGGATCTGTTGACGGTGGGTGACTGGTATCCGCTGGTGGTGCACCGCCAACGCGCCCTGTTCGGTGCCTGGTATGAGTTCTTCCCCCGCTCCGAGGGCGCCTCCTTCGACCCGATGGGCCGCCGCGGACCCACCTCCGGCACCTTCCGCACCGCGATGAAACGCCTGCCCGCCATCGCCGACATGGGCTTCGACGTGGTCTACCTGCCACCCATCCACCCCATCGGCACCACCCACCGCAAAGGCCCCAACAACACCCTGGACGCCGGCCCGTACGACCCCGGCTCCCCCTGGGCCATCGGCTCACCCGACGGCGGCCACGACGCCGTCCACCCCGACCTGGGCACCCTGGCCGACTTCGACGCCTTCGTCGACTACGCCGGCACCTGCGGCCTGGAAATCGCCCTGGACCTCGCCCTGCAATGCTCCCCCGACCACCCCTGGGTCCACCAGCACCCCCAATGGTTCACCACCCGCGCCGACGGCACCATCGCCTACGCCGAAAACCCACCCAAGAAATACCAGGACATCTACCCCCTCAACTTCGACAACGACCCCGACGGCCTCTACGACGCCGTCAAGAACGTGCTGCACCACTGGATGAACCACGGCGTCCGCATCTTCCGCGTCGACAACCCCCACACCAAACCCGTCGCCTTCTGGGAACGCCTCCTGGCCGACATCCACACCACCGACCCCGACGTCCTCTTCCTGGCCGAGGCCTTCACCCGGCCCGCCATGATGCACACCCTGGCCAAAATCGGGTTCCACCAGTCCTACACCTACTTCACCTGGCGCAACAACGCCGAAGAACTCCGCGACCACCTCACCGAACTCACCGGCCCCGCCGCCGACTACATGCGCCCCAACCTGTTCACCAACACCCCCGACATCCTCAACCAATACCTCCAGCACGGCGGCCGCGCCGCCTTCGAAATCCGCGCCGTCCTAGCCGCACTACTCTCCCCCACCTGGGGCATCTACAGCGGCTACGAACTATCCGAGAACACCCCCGTACGACCCGGCAGCGAGGAATACCGCGACTCGGAGAAATACCAGTACCGCCCCCGCGACTGGGACACCGCCGAACGCACCGGCACCACCATCGCCCCCCTGATCACCCGCCTGAACACCCTGCGCAACACCCACCCCGCCCTCCAGCAACTACGCAACCTGCACTTCCACCACATCGACCAACCCGAACTCCTGGCCTTCTCCAAACGCCACCTCGACGACATCGTCCTGACCGTCGTCAACCTCAACCCCCACCACCCCCGCGAAGCCACCCTCCACCTCGACCTGCCCGCCCTCGGCCTGCCCGACGACCCCACCCACCCGTTCACCGTCACCGACCAACTCGACGGCGCCACCTACACCTGGACCAGGTCCAACTACGTC
>NZ_JBDPLY010000076.1:0-1834 GCF_039871695.1 Actinomadura sp. B10D3 | reverse complement strand
CTAGGAGTGTGCTGAACAAGGGGTGATGTGGGCGGGAAGGGCGCCGAGATGGCCGTCTGTGCGGCCGGTTGGGTCAGGCCCCGTGGGGTCGACAGAGTGGTCGCCCTTCCCGCGTGGTCCAGGTTGGTGGATGGTTGCGGGGCTGTGCAAGGGGTGCGGGCCGGTCGGTGGCCTGCCGGTCAGGTCAGTGCCCAGCCCTGGCCGGTGTGGGTGAGGCCGAGGTTGAGCATTCGGCGTAGGTTGAGGCCGGCGATGCGCAGGTGGAGCCAGAGGTTGTTTGCCGCGGTGCCGCGGTGGCGGAGTTTGCGGGCGCGGCCGTGGGGGCCGATGAGCCAGGCGATGGAGCGTTCGACCATGGGCCGGTGCTGCCGGTAGGTCGCGCGCAGGTCGGGATCGTTGGCCCAGCCGGCACGGGCTTGCCGCAGGATCGCGTCGTGTGGATGAAGAGTGAGGCTGCGGCCGTCCTTGCTCTTGGTGCAGCGTTGGCGGAGCGGGCAGCCGCGGCAGGCGGCCCCGAACGTCACCGTGCGTTTGGCGGTGATGCGGCGGGTGACACCGGCCGGGCAGGTCACGGTCCCGGCGGCTTGGTCGACGGTGTAGTCGTCGATGGTGAACCCGCCGGTGACGGCGGGCCGCAGCGGGCCCGGCTTGATGACCGGGACATGTCCGGCCTGGATGAGGGCGGCGCGGGCGTCGCCGGTGCCGTAGGCCGAGTCGCCCAGTACTTCCAGGTGGTGATCGGCCTGGTCGCGGTCCTCGCCTTCGATCAACTCGACGCCGACCACGGCCTCGTGGTTGTCGGGCCCGGCCGCTTTGGTGAGGCGGGCGCCGGTGAACAGGCCGGTGTCGGGTTCGATGGCGACGTGGGCTTTGTAGCCGTCCTGGCGGTGGTGGACGCTCTTGTGGACGTGGCGGGTGTCGGGGTCGACGGTGGAGATGAGGCGGTCGGGGGCGACTTTGCGGGCGATCTTCCATCGGCCGTCGGTGCCGTCGGAGGCGTCGGCGGGTTCGACGTCCTGGCCGGCGACCAGCGCCAGCAGCGCGACCGCTTGGGCGGCCGGCTCGTCCAACCGGCCCTGGGCGGCGGCCTGCTCGAACGCGGCCACCACCGTCAGGGCGTCGTTGACCAGGCCCGACACCAGCCGCTGCTTGGCCTGGTCGTCGTCCCAGGCGATGGCGGGCTTGCCCGGGTCGGTGTAGTCGTGCGCCGAGCACTGGGCGGCGATCACCTCGGCGGCACCCGGGACCTGCCGGGCCACCCGCCGGATCGCGGCGATCAGCTGGGTGACGGTGTCCTGGGTGGCGACCGCGTCGTCCAAAACGGCCGAGTCCAGCGCCCGCCGCGTCCTGCCCTTGAGCACCCCGGTCGCCGCGATCACCTCGCCGACCGCCTCGAAGATCCGGTTCGGGCGCTCCGAGGCCGCCAACCTGCGCCGCCAGTACGTCAGCACCGAGGGGTGGATCCCCTCGTCGGTCAGCGCCAGCCCGCACGCGGCCTTCCACCGCAGATCACACCGCAAAGCCTCGACCGCCTCCCGATCGGACAGATGATGCAGGGTCTGCAGCACCAGCACGCAGGCGACCAGATCCCCCGGCAGCGACGGGCGCCCCCGCGACGAGGGGAACAGGTCGGCGAACAGCCCGTCGGGGAACACCCGCCGCCGATGCTCGGCCAAGAACGCGAACACACTCCCGGCCGGGACCAGATGCCCCACCAACGCCGCCGCGTCCAACAACTCACGATCGATCCGGCTCTCACCCTGCACACCAAAATTCTCCCAGCCGGGCACCGCCCGGCTGGGAGAATCCACAGGATTGTTCAGCAGACTCCTAG
>NZ_JBDPLY010000075.1:0-1935 GCF_039871695.1 Actinomadura sp. B10D3 | reverse complement strand
GCCTGGATCCGCGTCATCTGGCGCTGCTGGCACGACAGCGTCCCCTACGACCCCACCAAACACGGCGCCGCAACAGCGCTCATGGAGCCTCTCGCTTCCTGAGGTTGACACAGGGAGTGTCATGAGGACTCTCCCTCGGCGGGACGCTCAGCACCAGGGCGGGGGCGTCGCAGCAGCTGGTCATAGACCGCCACCGATGGCAGCGGCCGGGTATCGGGTGGCAGGTGAGCCATCCGTCGTTCGGTCAAGAAGGTCACCGTCGCGGTGCCGGGCTCCGCCAGGTTGCCGGACGGTTCGGCGGGTTCGGGCCGGTCGGCTTCTGCTGCTTTGCGGGCTTCCAGGGCGACGGCATCAGCGGTCAGCGCGCCGGCCCGCAACGCGACGGCCAGGCCGGCGACGAGGTGCTCATGGTTCATGTGCCGGCCCAGCAACAGCACCTCGACCAGAGCCCGGGTGCCGTCGCGGTCACCGTGGGCCTTGCAGGCCGCCGCCCACCAGCTGTCGTGCACCGGGGTGAACTTGCCGGCCGCGCGGGCCTGCTCCAACGCGGTCGCCCCCGGCAAGGCACCCGGTTTACGGACCAGCACCTCCAGATAGTGGTCCAGCTCCAGCCGTGATCCACCCTTGGCCAGCAGCCGCTCATGCCGGGCGACCTCTTCTTGCCCGTCGTAGACGATTAGCTCGGAGGCGTGCAGCATGACCCGGACCTTGCGGCCGATCAACCGAGCCGGCACCGAATAGCGGTTCGTGCGCACGCTGACCTGGGCATAGCGATCCACGCGCAGCGACATCACCAGGCCGGTCTCGAACACCTCCACCGGCAGCGGTTTGAGCAAGGGCCGCTCAATCGCGAAATGCTCACCAACGGTCCGTGGCCGGCTCCCGATCCGGCGGGCCTCATCCTGAATGTCCCACTCATCGACCATGCCGTTCAGCTCGGCCAGCGAGCCGACCTCGGGGATCGGCACCAGGTGGTTACGGCGGAACCAGCCGATATCGCCTTCCACACCGCCCTTCTCATGCGCGCCTTCGATGCCCGGCTGGCAATAGAACGGCTCGAAATCGTAGAAGGAATGAAACGCCGTCCACCGCGCCGTCTCCACCCGGGCCCGGGAAAACCCCAGCACCTGGGCGACGGCGGCCTTGAGGTTGTCGTAGCGGACCTTGCCCAGAGGCACGCCGCCCAGCACCCTGACAGCGTGCACGTGCCCCTCGAAAAACGCCTCCTGACCGCCGGAGGCGAAGACCCGATGCACAGCCTTGCCCGAATACGACATCCGCAACGCGAACAGAACCAGCTTGACCTGCTCACCAGCGAGCCGGACCGTCACCTCCCCGAAGTCGACCTCGGCCTCCACCCCGGGCTGGTGGGACTGCGGCACGAACGCCTTCGGCGGGCCGCGGCCGGCCTCGGTCCGGATCTCGCCACGCCGATCAGCGACATAGGCACGGACCATCCGATACGTCACCTGCGTCGCGTCGTGCTCATCGACCAGCCGGTCGAAGATCCGTTTCACGGTATGCCGCTGCTTACGCGGCGCATCCAGATCCGCCCGCAGCATCTGATCGACCAGCGCCTTGTAGGGATCAAGCCGGGTCCCGCGCGGCGCCATCTTCTTACGCGGCTCAGGCCACACCGACGCCAACGCCTTGGCCACCGTCCGCCGGGTCACCCCGTACTTGTGCTCCAGGGCCCGCCCCGACATCCCCGCCGCCGAGTCACGGCGGATCGCCGCATACAACGCGACCTTCTCCGCCTGCGATGCCACGGCGCCTCCTCGGCTAGCACCGCGATCCTCCCACCGCAACCTGTCAATCCCCTGAAAGCGTGGAGACGGTGTTATGCCACTTCGGCCCTGAGCTGGGCCGTTGAAGCTTCCCGTGCTTCTGTCATCCGCTGCTCGAACGTGATCGGGGCGAGCCCGTCGTTGGCGC
>NZ_JBDPLY010000074.1:0-2028 GCF_039871695.1 Actinomadura sp. B10D3 | reverse complement strand
CCCCCGCGAAGCCACCCTCCACCTCGACCTGCCCGCCCTCGGCCTGCCCGACGACCCCACCCACCCGTTCACCGTCACCGACCAACTCGACGGCGCCACCTACACCTGGACCAGGTCCAACTACGTCCGCCTCGACCCGCGCACCAAGCCCGCCCACATCCTCACGTTCGAGCGGAACGAGGGACGTGGGCGGGCCGATGGTGACGACGCCGCGGTCAGGCCGGTTCGGCGCCGCTGAGCAGGCGCTCCTCGATGGACCGGCAGCCGGTGAACACCGACCCGAGGCCTTCCCGGTCGATGATCTCGCGGAGCCTGGCGGGCAGCGCCGGCAGCGCGAGGCAGCCGCCCTCGGCGGCCACCCGCCAGCGGATGCCGAGCAGGATCGGCAGCGGGTCGCAGCGGACGCCGAGCCGGTCGTGCATCCGCACCATCAGATGCCGCAGGTTCCCCTCGACCAGCGTCGTCAGGGTCTCCCCGAGCCGCAGCACGGTGGCCTCGTCCAGCATGCCGGACAGGTCCACCACGGTGTGGTCGCCGTCGCCGGCCGCCGTCGTGGTGATCGTCAGCTCGGACGGCGCGGGCGGCGTCGGGGTGAGCCCGGCGTCCCCCGGGTGCAGGGCGCGGATCGCGTCGAGCACGTGCGTGGTGTCGACCTCCCCGCCGGCCCCGGCCGGGACGGGCGCGGACGTCGCCGACGCCACGTCCGCGAACACCGGGACGAGCCGCGCGAGCCCCGTCAGGTGCAGCGCCCTGCGCACATGGGCGGACAGGGCGGGCACCACGGCCCGCAGCGTGCAGCCGAGCAGCCGCGCCCGGGTCTCGGCGCGGGCCAGCAGGACCAGCCCGGCCGCGTCCAGCAGAACCGCGTCACCGAAGTCGACGACGACTCCCCCGCGCCGCGCCCCGGGCGGGCCGGCGCAGGCGAGCGACAGCGCCCTGCTCACCCCCTCCCGGATCCCCGCGTAGTTCTGCCAGCTGATCTGCGCGGGCAGGCCGAGCACGATGAATCCTCGCCGGGTCTCGATGCTCAGCCCCGGCATGGTCGTGTCCTTCATCTGTCACATCCCGATCGGGGTAGGAGCGGCCGCGCGGGCGCGCCGGGGCGGAGCGGTGAGGCGGCCCGGCGGCCGGGTCGCCGGCCGTACGTCCGGGTACGGCGGACGGGCGCCGCGCACGACGCCCGTCAGCCGGGACGCCGCGAGGCGCTCGATGGTCCGCTCCTCGGGCCGCACCCCGAGATGGGTGCAGCAGCACCACAGGTCGTCCACGCAGCGGCGCACGCGCTCCACCGGTATGTCGGCGAAGCGGACGCGCAGCCGCGCCACGAGCTCATCGCGCGTCGGTACGACCGATGGCGACTTCTCCCAGCGCTCCACTGTCCCTCCGATCGCTTTGGACGGACGTATTCCGCCCGAACCGAACAGAACCCGCCGCGCGGCGGGTTCTGAGCTTGGAAATGACCTACCCGAGGGTTGCGACAGAAAAAGCGACGAACCTAAAAACACGGACATGACACAACCTTCCCCCGGCAAGTATTCGCGGGCACCGGCGCCAGCGGACGGGCCGCGAATGGCCGTGTTTTCACCACCGCTTTCCCGGCGCCTGGCGCGTGCAGATCACCGGTACCGAACCTTTTACGGATGCTTGCCCGGCCCGCACGTCCCCGGCGCGCGCCGCGGGAATTGCTGATCTAGATGTCTCCAACACACCCGGGGTGACCCATGCACGGCCAGCCGAAGAACACCGCCCGCTCGTCCGACGAGGTCACCGCACCGCCGGCCGGCACCGCGCCGCTGCCGGACGCTCCGCCGCCCGCCGCCGGACCCGCGGACGGACCTGCGACGGGGCCCGCCACGGGGCCGGTCCCCGACCCCTTCGACGAGAAGGCGCCGCGCACGCCGCACTGGTTCAAGACGGCGGTGTTCTACGAGGTGTCGGTCCGCGGGTTCGCCGACAGCAACAACGACGGCTACGGCGACCTGCGCGGCCTGATCTCCAAACTCGACCACCTGCAATGGCTCGGCGTCG
>NZ_JBDPLY010000073.1:0-2077 GCF_039871695.1 Actinomadura sp. B10D3 | reverse complement strand
TCTCTACCGAGGGCTCCACGCCCATTTCGGGGTGTTCCGATCTGTCCGCGCGCCTGCCTGCCCGTGCCCGTTCATGCCCCAGAAGTCCCTGCTGTCCTAATCGATCTTGCAGAGAAAACCTCAATGGGCGGCGCGGTAGGCGGTGTACTCGCTGATGAGGGTGGATTGGGGCATGCGGGGCCAGCGGCTGAGGGCGCCGGTGTGACGGTCGACGATCAGTAGTGGAGCCGGATCGTCGCCGGGGGCGTCGGCGGCGCGGGTTATGAAGCCGTCCGGGAATTCCTCGACGATGACCGGGAAATGGCGGGCACCGCGGGTGAAGTGGGCGTCGGCGCGGCGCCACGCCTCGGCGCGGTCGACGCCTTGGGGACGGATCGTGTAGGCGGCGAGAACGTTGGCGACGCCCCCGCAAGGTACTGCAGTCGCGGGTGCCGCAGCCGCGGCAGACCTCGCGACCGTGCGGGTCCTTGCCAGGGCGGTGTGCAGAGAGCACGCAGGTGAACGCAGCCGTGCAGGCGAGTACCAGGCGGCGCGACTCTGCGATGAATTCGCGACTGTAGGCGTCGAGCTCTGCGTTCTGGACGAGCGCCGCGTCTATGGCCTGCACGTCGGCGCGCATGCCAGCGGTCATCGCGGCGTAGACGCGCCGGTAGACCTGGTCGTGCGTCCACGAGGCCGACGCGGTCACGCGGCGCACTTCCCCGCGAACACGGCGGTGACGGTGCGGCCTTCGCCGTTGCCGTGCCAGCCCCAGCTCGCGGCGGTGAGGGAGACGGTGCGCAGCCCTCGTCCGGACTCGGCCAACTCGTCGGCGTCGGTAACGGCGGGTTCGCCTGGGCCGCCTTGGTCGGTGACGGACGGCGACCAGGGGGCCGTCCTGAGCGATCTCGACCGTGAAGAAGCCGCCGTCCTGACCGGACTTGGTGTGCCGCAGGGCATTGACGACCAGTTCGTCAGCGGCGAGCAGGACATCGTCGAGGAACGGGCAGCCATCCAGTAGGCAGCCGACGAACCGCCGGACGTTGCGGGCCTGCTCGGGCCCGCCGGGGAACGAGCGCCGCCACCGCAGCGGCGTGGCCGGGACTGCCGGGAGCACGGTCAGGGACATCAATGACACCTCCGTCGTGAATGGACAGACGTTGCGGATCACTCGGATCACTCCTGGTCCGCACGTCAATCGTCACAGCAAGTCGCCAGCCGGTCACGATGAATCCGCGTTTCTGAACTTCCGGACGGCGGATCGGCACGAGCAGTGCTCACATCCCCGAATCTCACACGTGCAGGATTCGCACGCCCGTCAGCCGAATGAACAATTATTGTGCGATCAAATTTATTCTGAGCGCCATTTCTAAAGCCAGACTCAAACAGAAAAAGAGTCGTGATATAAAAGTCGCGAAATCGATCCGGAAACGATAGGATGTGCAGCACCTTGGGCTCCCCCGATGCCAGCGAGCGAAGAATTCCGATAACGGGTCTCCACGTCGCCGCGGTGCGTGCGCTGCTGACCCGCCGCAACGACGACTACCGGGAGCTCTCGACGCAGATCGAGTCGGAGGACGACCGCGAGGGATTCGCCCGCCTGCTGTTCAGCGCCTTCTTCGAGTCCGTCGACCGGCGCTTCGCCCAGGACGGTGACGCCGCGATCATCGAGTTCGTCGCGGACATGCGCGCGGAGAACACCCACATCCTCGACGACATGGACCCGTCCGTCGCCGAGCGGCTGATCGCGTTCACGCTCGGACGCGGCGAGATCGGCGACATCGACGGCGCCGCCAAGAACAGCCATCTGGTCGTGATCCTCGTGCACCTGGCCGAAAACCTTCTGCCAGGCGGCGCCGCCCTTGACCGCCTTCTCGCCACGGCCCGCCGCGACGCCGAGGAATGGTGACCAGATGACCGGAAAATTGAAGATCATCATCGATGACCTGCACCGGGATGCCGTGCGCGGGCCAGGGCGAATGCGTTCTCAGGTAGTGAGATCGAGTAGTTGAAGTGCGTGGTCGGGGTGTGCTCGGTAGTGGTCGTTGGCGGCGGCGATGTTGGTCCAGCCCATGAGGTCGGCCAGGGCGATGGCCAG
>NZ_JBDPLY010000072.1:0-3407 GCF_039871695.1 Actinomadura sp. B10D3 | reverse complement strand
CCGGCGGTGTCCTACTCTCCCACACAGTCTCCCATGCAGTACCATCGGCGCTGAGAGGCTTAACTTCCGGGTTCGGAATGGGACCGGGTGTTTCCCCCTCGCCAAAACCACCGAACGCCTCAACGCACCACCCACACGGGTGTGCAAGTCTCAACGTCCGAGCAAGGCTCGGTATTTTGTTGTCATGCGGAATCCCCAGGTTGTTTTCCGGGAACCACACAGGGACGCGAACATCGCAGCGATTCGAATTGAACGTCATGTGTGTTCAAGCCACTCGGCCTATTAGTACCGGTCGACTCCACACGTCACCGCGCTTCCATCTCCGGCCTATCAACCCGATCGTCTACCGGGGGCCTTACACCCACAAAGGGGTGGGAGAACTCATCTCGAGGAAGGCTTCCCGCTTAGATGCTTTCAGCGGTTATCCCGACCGAACGTAGCCAACCAGCCGTGCCCCTGGCGGGACAACTGGCACACCAGAGGTTCGTCCGTCCCGGTCCTCTCGTACTAGGGACAGACCCTCTCAATTCTCCTACGCGCACAGCGGATAGGGACCGAACTGTCTCGCGACGTTCTAAACCCAGCTCGCGTGCCGCTTTAATGGGCGAACAGCCCAACCCTTGGGACCTACTCCAGCCCCAGGATGCGACGAGCCGACATCGAGGTGCCAAACCATCCCGTCGATATGGACTCTTGGGGAAGATCAGCCTGTTATCCCCGGGGTACCTTTTAGCCGTTGAGCGACACCACTTCCACACGTAGGTGCCGGATCACTAGGCCCTGCTTTCGCACCTGCTCGACACGTCCGTCTCACAGTCAAGCTCCCTTGTGCCCTTGCACTCGCCACCTGATTGCCAACCAGGCTGAGGGAACCTTTGGGCGCCTCCGTTACACTTTAGGAGGCAACCGCCCCAGTTAAACTACCCACCAGGCACTGTCCCCCACCCGGATCCACGGGTGCGGGTTAGACGCTCAAAACGACCAGAGTGGTATTTCACCAACGACTCCACCGACACTGGCGTGCCGGCTTCACAGTCTCCCACCTATCCTACACAAGACGCTTCAGGCGCCAATGCCAAGCTGTAGTGAAGGTCCCGGGGTCTTTCCGTCCTGCTGCGCGAAACGAGCATCTTTACTCGTACTGCAATTTCACCGGGCCTGTGGTTGAGACAGCGGGGAAGTCGTTACGCCATTCGTGCAGGTCGGAACTTACCCGACAAGGAATTTCGCTACCTTAGGATGGTTATAGTTACCACCGCCGTTTACCGGCGCTTAGATTCTCAGCTTCGAAGGAACAAGTCCCTCTAACCGGTCCTCTTAACGTTCCGGCACCGGGCAGGCGTCAGTCCGTATACAGCGTCTTACGACTTCGCACGGACCTGTGTTTTTAGTAAACAGTCGCTTCCCCCTGGCCTCTGCGACCCCACCCAGCTCCCCGTGCAAGACGGTTCACCAGACGTGGTCCCCCTTCTCCCAAAGTTACGGGGGCAATTTGCCGAGTTCCTTAACCACAGTTCACCCGATCGCCTTGGTATTCTCTACCTGACCACCTGAGTCGGTTTAGGGTACGGGCCGCCAGTACACTCGCTAGAGGCTTTTCTCGACAGCATGGGATCACTCACTTCACCTAAAACGGCTCGGCATCAGCTCTCAGGATATGCGAGAGACGGATTTACCTATCTCTCTCCCTACAGCCTTACCCCAGGACAACCATCGCCTGGGCTGAGCTACCCTCCTGCGTCACCCCATCACTCACCTACTACCCCCTCGGGTCCCACGCTCCCCACCCACTAGGCCCGAAGGCCCCGAGGATGGTTCGGGTGGTTAGCATCAGAGGGTTCAGCGTTGGCGCATACCAGCGGGTACGGGAATATCAACCCGTTGTCCATCGACTACGCCTGTCGGCCTCGCCTTAGGTCCCGACTTACCCTGGGCGGATTAGCCTGCCCCAGGAACCCTTGGTCATCCGGCGCACACGTTTCTCACGTGTGACTCGCTACTCATGCCTGCATTCTCACTCCCGCAGCCTCCACCACTCGATCACTCGGCGGCTTCACCGGCTACAGGACGCTCCCCTACCCATCACACCCCCCGAAAGGGATGCAATGCCACGGCTTCGGCGGTGTGCTTGAGCCCCGCTACATTGTCGGCGCGGAATCACTTGACCAGTGAGCTATTACGCACTCTTTCAAGGATGGCTGCTTCTAAGCCAACCTCCTGGTTGTCACAGCAACTCCACATCCTTTCCCACTTAGCACACGCTTAGGGGCCTTAGCCGATGATCTGGGCTGTTTCCCTCTCGACTACGAAGCTTATCCCCCGCAGTCTCACTGCCACGCTCTCACTTACCGGCATTCGGAGTTTGGCTGACGTCAGTAACCTTGTAGGGCCCATCAGCCATCCAGTAGCTCTACCTCCGGCAAGAAACACGCGACGCTGCACCTAAATGCATTTCGGGGAGAACCAGCTATCACGGAGTTTGATTGGCCTTTCACCCCTAACCACAGGTCATCCCCCAGGTTTTCAACCCTGGTGGGTTCGGGCCTCCACACCGTCTTACCGGCGCTTCACCCTGCCCATGGCTAGATCACCCCGCTTCGGGTCTACAGCATGCGACTAAAAACGCCCTATTCAGACTCGCTTTCGCTACGGCTACCCGCCACCGGTTAACCTCGCCACACACCATAACTCGCAGGCTCATTCTTCAAAAGGCACGCCATCACGAACACAAGAAACAAGTTCCCTGTGAGGACGCTCTGACGGCTTGTAGGCACACGGTTTCAGGTACTATTTCACGACCCCTCACCGGGGCACTTTTCACCTTTCCCTCACGGTACTAGTCCGCTATCGGTCACCAGGAAGTATTCAGCCTTACCACGTGGTCGTGGCAGATTCACACGGGATTTCACGGGCCCCGTGCTACTCGGGAACACACCCAGAAGCCACTCGAATTTCGTCTACCGGACTCTCACCGTCTACGGTCGGCCATCCCAAGCCATTCAACTATCCGAGCAGTTTGTAACTCCTCGACCCAGCGGCAGCTGGATCAGGGTGGTCCCACAACCCCGCACACGCAACGCCTGCCGGCTATCACACGCGCACGGTTTAGGCTCCTCCGCTTTCGCTCACCACTACTCACGGAATCACTATTGTTTTCTCTTCCTGCGGGTACTGAGATGTTTCACTTCCCCGCGTTCCCACCAACCTGCCTATACATTCAGCAGGCGGCGACACCCCATGACGAGTGCCAGGTTTCCCCATTCGGAAATCCCCGGATCAAAGTCTGGTTGCCGACTCCCCGAGGCATATCGCAGGCTCCCACGTCCTTCATCGGCTCCTGATGCCAAGGCATCCACCGTATGCCCTTAAAAACTTGAACACACAAAACGATCAAAACAAATCGCAGA
>NZ_JBDPLY010000071.1:0-3453 GCF_039871695.1 Actinomadura sp. B10D3 | reverse complement strand
TCACCATCTTCACTGCCTCTTCCCGGTATTCCGGGGAGAATTTCCTCTTCGGACGAGCCAAATCACTACCTTTCCGGACCACCCCATTGTAGTGGGGTCACTGTCCGGAATCTTCGGGGCGCTTCAGCATGGTGCTGGTGGCGGGTCAGGCGGGTGGAGCCGTCTGGCGGCCACGGCCGCCAACGGTCCCTATCCACGCGATAGGAGACGGTGTGCGCGCGACCAACCCGCCCCCGGACGCCAACAACCCCCTGCCTGTCGGAGCGCCATATGAGGCTGCACGGATCCGCCGCCCGACTGACGATCTACATCAGGGAGAACGACCAGTACCACCACCGCCCCCTCTACGCCGAGATCGTCCACCGAGCCCACAAACAAGGCCTCGCCGGCGCCACCGTTCTACGCGGCCTCGAAGGCTTCGGCGCCTCCTCCCACATCCACACCGGCAAACTGCTCTCCCTCTCCGAGCACCTCCCCATGGCCATCGTCATCGTCGACACCCACGCCAAAATCACTGACTTCGCCATCGACCTCGAAGCCCTCGTACCCGCCGGCCTCATCGTCCTCGACGAGATCGAGGCCTACCGACGATCACCCCCAACGGCCATTCCACCACGCGCAGATGGTGGAAGCAGCGCTGAGCGCAGCCTGCCGCGTACGCTCCCAGCCGTGCGCCCGGCCGATGCTGTCGCGTGCCGGCCGCTGGCCTGGTTGCGGCTCGCGGGGTCTGGCGAGTGGCGGGCGGTCGTGCCCCACGCCCACGTGACCGGGGACCTGCCGTGGTTGTGGCGCATGCTGACCGACGTGCGCGACGGCGCGATCAACGCGCGGTGGCCCGCAGGCGAACCGGTGCCTTGCGCCTCGACACTCGCCATTCCCATCAGGTACGGAGGTATCCAGGAAAGAGCGGCAGACAGCAGCGGTGCAGATTTGCCCGTCCCATGTTCTCGCGATCATCCTGCAACTTCACGAATCAAGAGATCACCTGGTGATCGACACTGAACTGGGTCAAGAGCGCCGTGATCTCACCGAGCTCTTCGTCTCGGACTGCCATTCCGAGCAATCTCCGAGCGCGAGTGACTGCGACGTACATGATCCGGAGTTCCTCATTCTCTGCGGGATCCTCTTCCCGCCATGCGGCGGCAGTTCCTGTCTCAGGCAGCATGACCAATACGGCGTCGGCTTGATCGCCCTTGACCTGGTGGACGTTGTCCATCCTTGGCCCCGCCATCTGCGCAGGGTCCTTCGCTGTGATGACCGGTCGTCCCCTGAGATGGCCAGCGGTGCCTTTCGGTGCCGCGCTGGACGGTGAGCGGACGTTCTTCATAGTCGTGTTGACGTCCGTGCTCCACGCAGGATGAGGTTGTGGGAGTTCTGCTAGGAACGCATAGCCTCTCCTGAGAAGATCGCCGACTTGGAGATCGTGTGCCTTGCAGATAGAAGCGGGGCTGCCCGAAGAGCCCGGAAACCAGTATCCGAGTAGGACCGAGGCAGCTACGCGGCAGGCCTGCTCGATCTTGTCGGCGTCCGCGATACCGGAAGCGATGACCTGGTAGGCCCTGGCCAGACGGGTGATTGGGTTGCCGCCGCGCTCCGAAGAGGGAATCGGGAGAGTCGCCCGGCGGCGGGCCGTGACCAAGCATGACGTGGCCGGGATGCTGAACCGCTCCGCGTGCTGGCAGAACACCCTTGCGGTGTCGATGCCGCTACTGTGGACGGCCTTTGCGCTCCTACCGAACGTGGTGGGCAGGATCAGTACCGGCGGGTCGTCGTGGTGACCGGCGATCGACAGGTCTGGGGAACGCGCTCCCGTGCGCAGCGTGGCCGCGAGTGCGCAGATCGTCGGAGTGCTCCGGCGATTGCCCGTGAGTTCGACCGTCGAATCGAGCTTGGCGGTGAAGTCGGTGAGAGCTTTCCGGTCGGCCTCTCGCCACCCATAGATCATCTGATCCGGGTCGCCGACGACAGTGAGTTTGAGCCCCGCGGCGTGGAAGGTATCCAGGATCGCGATTTCAGTGGTCGAGCAGTCCTGGGCCTCGTCGATCATGATTTCACTGAACCGGGAGCGCAACGGGACCAGAACTTCGTCTGGGCGTTGCCGTAGGTGCTGCCATGCCAGGATGCGGCTCTCATGGCAGGTGAGGTACCCCTGCTTCATGAGTTGATTCCGGACGCGTTTCGCCTCCTCTTCCCAGTGCCGCCATGGGCGCCGGGTGCCGTGGAAGGCCTGCCGTGCGGAGCGGTCCAGTGCCTCCACAGGGACGCTCTCGACACCGCTGCAGGGATCGAAGGTGAACGTGAACGCGTCGAGCGGCACGGTCCGATCGAGTTGGACAGTGGCGCGAACTGCTGACCAGGAGTCGAACAGTTGCCAAGGACGATCTGTGGGAAGGTGAGGAAACACGAGGAAGTCCCAGATGAAGGAGTCCATCGTGCCGATGAAATGGGGAAAGCCCGCCAGGTCGGCTCGTCCCTCGGCGCGGCAGCGCTCGGCCATTTGGTCTCGGGCCGTCCTCGTGAACGAGATGAGAGCTCGTCCATGCCGAAGCAACGAAGCCGGTTGCGCCAGGTGACGCGAAACGATCACGTGGGTCTTGCCCGCTCCGGGGCATGCTTGGACATACAGCGGCGCCAGCGCGGTGATCGCCTTCTCCTGCTGTGCCGCGGCCAGTTCCTGATCGGTGGTCATCGGCCACCCTCTTCATCCGGGTCTGCCGCGGTGATGAAACGGATCGCCTCAGCCAGGTAGGCCGGCACGGCAAAACCGCAGCCAGGCGTCAGCAAGTCGGCCAAGGCATGCGCGAACTCGGGCTTCGAGATCGTTGTTCCCGGCTCCTTGTCGTCGAACAGCTTCCCGAACTCCGCTGCCCGCTGTGGTGCTGGAGTCTTCCGGACGTTGTCCCAGCGGTCACCGGACTTCGGGGCGCATTCCAAGAAGGCACACCCAAGGAGTTCCTCGTTTCCAGGCAGCATCAGCGCTGGTTCGAGGGTGGGGGCTGCGGCGAAGACACCGAAATCGGTCATGCCCGCATCAAGGGCCATTTGACGCGCCCTGCCGATCCGGGATGGCTGGCCCGCTCCCGGTTCCCGGTCAGTGTCCGTGATGATCCCAACCCGGCGGGCCACCCGAGCATCCTTCACCGGGTTGATCAGCACCTTCAGGTAGGGGGTGAAGTTCACGCCGTCCACCTGGACGAGCGTGGTCCCGTAGAACCGCTCTATCGCCTCATGGGCATGCCTCACCTCATCCTCGTCCGTGGTACCGGACGGTGTCAGCACCAACTCGGCCAGAGCCGGCAGGAGCAGGGCCTCAGACATTCCCTCCACTAGGAGTCTGCTGAACAATCCTGTGGATTCTCCCAGCCGGGCGGTGCCCGGCTGGGAGAATTTTGGTGTGCAGGGTGAGAGCCGGATCGATCGTGAGTTGTTGGACGCGGCGGCGTTGGTGGGGCA
>NZ_JBDPLY010000070.1:0-3753 GCF_039871695.1 Actinomadura sp. B10D3 | reverse complement strand
AGCGCCAACGACGGGCTCGCCCCGATCACGTTCGAGCAGCGGATGACAGAAGCACGGGAAGCTTCAACGGCCCAGCTCAGGGCCGAAGTGGCATAACACCGTCTCCACGCTTTCAGGGGATTGACAGGAGCTTGCTCCGGAGCGATCGCTCGGCAGAAAGCTTGTCCATGAGATTCTCCTTCGAGGAATACGGTCACCCGGCTGCCGGGTGGCATACAGAACAGTCCGCCCGCATCAACAACCCGCAATCGGTTTTCTTGGCAGGATTGCCGGGAAGGCCGGTTCAGCGAGCTCGAACCAGAGGGTTTCGCAGCCCTCTGGATTCCCGCGAGCCGGGGCCGCTCGTTCGCGCGAGACGGTCTGTCACTGGTTGCGTGCCCAGCCGGTCTTGGCGTGGCTGATCGGAACCAGCGGGAGCGCAACCCCCATCACCATCGACACAAGTTGGTACGAAGACAGGACAGACCTCTCCAAGCCCGACTACATCCTTGTACTACATTCGCAGTTCTTGGGGGACGGGGTCTCCACGTCGCCGGTGATGGCTGATCAGGGCGCGGGTCTGGTGGATTCGGCGGAACAGTGACCAGTGCAGGACGTGGTCGATGGTGCCGGCGGCTGGGATGAGGATCCTGGCGAGGAGGCGGCGGATCTCGTTGAGGGAGGGCCGGATGAGGGGACCGGGATTCACCGGGCCAGGGACCTCTCCCGGTTGCGGGGGTCTTTTCCCTGGTCGGTAGCGGTGGTGTCGGCGGCGGTAACGGCCAGGAACGCGACGGCGAGCATGCAGGTGGTGACGTGCCGGTGCCAGGGGGTCCATTTGCGGACCTGGTATTGGTCCAGGCCGACGAGGTCTTTGCCGTGTTCGTTGTTCTCCTCGATCTTCCAGCGCATCCCGGCGATCGCGATGAGCTGCGGGATCGTGGTGCCGGGCGGGCGTGGCACAGGAAGTGCTCGAAGTCGGTGGGGTCGGAGATCGAGCGGCGCACCAGCAGGAGGTGGGCGTACCCGTCGGCGGGCGGCTGGTCCTTCACCCGCACGGTGATGGCGGCCCAGTCGTAGTAGCGGCCGCCCTTGGTGCCCTGCCCGGCCGAGCGGCGCTCGAAGTCGGCGCCGGTCAGCCGGGAGGCGGCCTTATCGGCGCGGGTGGCCTGGCCCCGCGAGCCGATCAGGGGCAGGTCGACCGGGACGGCCATCACGTACGGGACCTCGGCGCCGTGGCAGAACGCCCGCAGGTCCGGGTCACGGCCGTACCCGGAGTCGGCGGTGAACCAGCCGAACGGGGTGGCGGCGGCGATCTCCTCGGCGAGCATGCCGATGACCTGCTGCGGCTTGGTCGCGAACTCCACCTCGGCGGGGCCTGCGGCCGCGGCGCAGCGGCCCGGGTCCTCGGTCCAGGATTGCGGCAGGTACAGCCTGCGGTTGATGAACGCGTGGCCGCGCGCCGAGGCGTAGGTCAGCATCGGCAGCACCTGGCAGTTCTCCACCTGACCGGTCGCCCCGCAGTGCCGGTAGGCGACCCCGACCGACTTGTCCCCCTTCTTGATCGCCTGGGTGTCATCGGCGATCAGCACCCCGTCATCGGCCCCCAGATGCTCGACCACATACGCCCTGACCTGGTCCCGCAGCACATCGGCGTCCCATTTCGCATCGCCCAGCAGCCACTCGAACCGGTAGGCGTTGCGATGCCCGACGTGATCGGCCAGCTGCCACGAATTCTTACGGGGCACATCGGCCAGCAGAGCGCGTACCAGGTCACCGAACGTCGCCCGCGGCTCCGGCCGCCGGAACAACGGCCCGGCCACCCTGCCGGTCAGCTCCGCCAGCGCCTCGTCCCAGGACACGACCTGATCGTAAGTGATAGGGGAAGTCACCCCATGATCGACGGGCCAGCCCACCCCACGGTTTCAAGATCTGCGAATGTAGTACTGGGACCGCAACGCCGATGTTCGGCTTGACGCGCCGTTTGATCAGGTGCCGGTGGTTGGCGAGTGGTGTTCTAGCAACTCTTGGCGGCCTTGGCGCTCTCGGCCTTGTCGTTCTGCCAGTAGGGCAGCTTCGCTACCGTTTTTCCTGGACCGATGCAGCGCAAGAAGCCCGTGTAGTTGTCGTTGTTGTATATCCGGATGGTGTACTTCGAGCGGTTCCAGATCGAGGTGATCTCGTTGTCGCCGTTCCACCAGTCGATCTGGTATTTGGCGCCGGACTTCTTCGGCTTCCAGTGGACATATCTGGAACCCTTCCAGCCACCGTCCTCCCACATGCAGACGCGACCTTTCGAGCATGAGGGGGCTGCCTGGGCGGGAACTGCTGAGAAGCCGACGGACGCCACGATCGCTGCTCCGGTCGTGGCGGCTAGGCGCTTGGTCATGCGACGTACGTCACCCATTGAGGTCCTTTCTGGATGATCTTGGACGAGATCGACCGCTCCAGGGGGTCGGTCAACTGGTTAGCCTTGCCGCTCGGAGCGTGTGGAGTAGGCGCCGGTCACCGGGCGGCCGTGCATCGCGATGCCGTCGCCCGTCCGCCAGATGCTGGTGGTCGCCGGGTCGCGCCCGACGCCCTTCCTCTTTCATCTTCTCTGCCTCTCTGTCTGTGACGGCAGGGCAGTGTCTGGGTTCGACTCTTCAGCGAGGCCGCTAGTTCCCCACATCGACGGAACCGGTCGGTTCGAAGATCGCGGCGTAGACGATCACAACCAGGGAGGCGGCTCCGAGGAGCCCGTGCGGGACCACCCACCAGCGGCTCACCCACTTGGTGCCCACGGCGAGCAACAGTGGAGCGGCCATGATCACCCAGACCAGCAGGCTCAAGACCCCGCACAGCAGGGCGCCCGGTGTGGTGCTGCTGCCGTCGCGATAGTGGGACATCACGAAGCCGGCCCAGATAAGGAGGATCATCAGCGCCGACAGAATCACATGGACGGCAAAGTAGAGGACCCTGAGAATGGTGCTCACTCGCTGCTGCTCTCCCATGTCAATTCGAAGATCGCCCGATTCGGTATGGCTCATGTTCGAGATGCTGCGGCAGGCCTCCGTCTGTAGAAGTTGAGGCGGTGTGCGAGATGGCCGCTTATTCACAGGTCGGAGTTAGGTGTATGGATGACGGCAACCGCGAGAGCGAGAACAGTCTCCATCCAGACGCTTCTTTGTCGGACGGAGAGGACCGGTTGACGACGGGCAATGACGTCTGAGCGTCTGTGGGCTCAGGTTAGAGCGGTCTCCGAGGGCCCTCCTGTTTACCGGGGTTCCTGTGTACAGCGTTGGTGGTTTCGCGATGGCGGCGGGGCCTTCGTCGGTTGGAAGGTTGGTTATGGGCTGTCTGCGTGTTTGCTGGGGGAGGATCGGTGGTTCCAGCGGTGCAGGCATTGGCGGGTCCAGGAGGTGTGGCGGGTGCGGAGCACGTCGGCGGTCAGGTCGGTTCGTCCGAGATCGCGGTAGTTCGGCACCCAGGTCTCGACGGTCCCGTAGGAGTTGCGCAGGGTGTACAGGTCCCACAGTTCGATGTTCGCGACCGGACGCCCGGCGGCGGTTTCGTAGGCGTCCAGGAAGGCCGCGGCGGTTTCGGGGCCGTGCAGCAGGATGAGGTCGAGACGGCACCAGCCCACGTCGAAGCCGAGTGGGGCCAGGCAGCCGCCTAATGGGAGCTGCCGGGTCGTAGAGACTCGGTAGCCGTAGCCGCCAGCAGGTGAGCACTTCCGCCGCCGGAAGCGTCCGACTTCTGTGGTCAGACCGTGCCCCTGCTGGCCGGCCGGGA